>JAEEIT010000130.1 GCA_016281535.1 Clostridia bacterium
CCTTCTCCACTGCTTCTTCCAGTGTCTGCTGTACGGAGCGCCCGTTATCCTGTCTCTGGAAACCGACGAAGTCAGTCCCGTCATATTCCGTGAGTAAAGCGATGCGGATATCCGACTCCGCAGAAGATCTGCCTTCCTCACCCATCTTGCTTAGCCCTTAAGGTTATCGTCAAGGCACGCCTTGCCCATCATTGCGGCACCGACGATACCG
Source organism: Clostridia bacterium (assembly GCA_016281535.1). GTDB lineage: Bacteria > Bacillota > Clostridia > Saccharofermentanales > Saccharofermentanaceae > Scatonaster. The sequence continues at coordinate 212 of JAEEIT010000130.1, forward strand.
GCATCGTTACCCATCTTCGCCACGCGGATCTCCGTCTTTCTGACGCCCGGACCGAAGAACGGCTTATTCAGCGTCTTCTCACGCAGCGGGATCATCAGCGGATCACCCTCATTGCAGACACCGCCACCGATCAGAAGGACCTCCGGCATAAACGTATTGATCGCATTCGCCAGGCCCTCGGAAAGATAGTCGATATACGTATCCACCACATTCGCCGAGACCTCATCGCCGGCCTTCATCCCGTCGAAAGCAATTCTCGCATTGGCATGGCCCTCGTTCTCCTCGATCAGCTTACCGAGGATAGAAGTCGGGTTCGCCTGCGCCGCCTCTTCCGTCATGCGCGCCAGCGCCGAAGCCGAACCATAGGCCTCGAAGCATCCCTTTCTGCCGCAGGAGCACTGCTGCCCGTTCACCATGATGACATGATGGCCGAACTCAGAGCCGGCCTGGTTGAATCCGGAGAAAATACGGTTATTCACGATTACACCGCAGCCGATACCCGTACCCAGCGTGATCGTAACCGAATCCGCCACGTCTGCCGCCGCACCGGAGACACTCTCTGCCATCGCCGCGCAGTTCGCATCATTATCAATATAGACCGGAAGATCGATCACCTCACGGATAATCTTTCTCATCGGCGCATTCACGAAAGGAAGATTCGTCGCATACACGAGCGTACCCGCTTTATTATCCGGCGTTCCCGGAGAACCGATACCGATTGCCGAGACATCCGTCTCAGAAATACCTGCCTCCTCGATCGCCTGCTTCGCCAGCTTACCCATATCGGTAATGATCTCTTCCATCGGGCGCTCCGCATTCGTCTTAATACTGACCTTATTCAGAAGCTCACCCTTATCCGACACCACGCCGGCCTTGATATTCGTTCCACCAAGATCGATTCCTACATAATATGCCATTTCAAATCTCTCCTCAATTTAATTGAAATTCATCTCGTACTACGGTCTTCATTCGCGTATCGCGGCAGACACCGCGCTTGTCGCGAACCATTTTACTTCATATTCCACAAGAAATCTACAGCCAGTGGGATAAAAGCCGTGACAGACAGGATCGCCATCCACATATAGTCACTGCCCTTCATCCTGAGCGGATGCAGCTTCGTCTTTCCTACGCCGCCCTGATAGCAGCGCGCATCCATCGCCACCGCCAGTTCCTCCGCCCTTTTAAAAGCACTGACAAACAGCGGTACCAGCACGGCCACATACCCCTTCGCTCTCTGGAAGATATTGCCCGTATCGTACTCCGCACCTCTCGAAGACTGCGCCTTCATGATCTTATCCGTCTCCTCCACCAGCGTCGGGATAAACCGCAGCGCAATCGAGATCGTCATCGCCATCTCATTCACCGGGACATGCAGCACCTTAAGCGGTGACCCCAGCGATTCCAGCGCATCCGACAGTTTCAGCGGCGTCGTCGTAAGCGACAGAAGAAGGCTCGTTGCCAGGATCAGCAGAAGAAGCCGGAACGCCATCAGCACCGCCTTCTGAAGACCCCCCATCGTCACCGTGAAGATCCACCACGAGAAGATTGTTTCTCCCGAACGGATCGTAAAGATGTTGATCACGAAGATAAAGACCATGATAAACACGATCGGTCTTACGGACCGGAGCACTTCCACCACCGGGATCTTCGACAGCAGCGCCAGCAGAAGCACCACCGCGAATGTCGCCACCATGGCGATCGGCCGGTTAGCCAGGAATATCGTCACCATATAGAGAATAAAGAGGAACACCTTGACTCTCGGATCGAGGCGGTGCAGCACCGAATTCCCCTGCACATAGCGGCCGATGGAGATATCCTTCATCATAAGGCATCCACCTCCTTCGGTCCTTTATTCCCGAAAACCAGCGCCTGCGCCGCTTCCCTCACATCGAAGACCAGCGGATCCACCTCCGGACGGTCCTTCGCCAGATCCTCCATCGTCTTGATCAGACACGGGCAATCAAGCCTCATCGACAGATACTCATGCTCCGTCGCGAAGAGCTTATCCGGTGTCCCGAAGAACTTCTGCTCGCCCTTCTTCAGCACCAGGATCCGATCCGCGATCCTTGCGGCCTCATCCATATCATGCGAAACCAGCACGATGGATTTCCCCTGATCCCGAAGAGTCTCGATATACCCGAAGATCTCCTTCTGTCCGGCCGGATCCAGCCCTGCCGCCGGCTCATCCAGTATCAGCACATCCGGATTCATCGACAGGATCCCGGCGAAAGCAACACGTCTCTTCTGGCCACCCGAGAGCTCGAACGGAGACCGGGAGAGCACCTCTTCCGACAGCCCTACGAGCGGCAGTGACTTCCGCATCAGGCTGTCGCAGGTGGCATCGTCATAGCCCATCTTCTTCGGGCCGAACTTGATATCCTTCTCGACCGTTTCCTCGAACAGCTGATACTCCGGATACTGGAACAGAAGGCCCACGTGCTTCCTGATCCGCTTGATATCAGTATTCTTCTCGGTAGAGATATACTTCTTCTCCTCTTCATCCCAGACCTCGACCATTCCCTCGAGCGGTCTGAGAATACCATTCAGCTGAGAGATCAGCGTCGTCTTCCCCGAGCCGCTATGCCCGATGACCGCTACGATCTCTCCCTTCTTCACATCGAAGGAAATATCCGAGATGGTCTTCTTTCCCTTCTTGTCGTAGCTGTAGGACAGGTTACTCACACGGAGCATCACCTGATCCGATACCGTATGGGAGGGAAGCGCTTCCCGCTCCACACCCTCCGGAAGCTTCATCTGAAGGATCGATCTGATCTTCTCTTTCGCACAATCTTCGGATAAAAAAGCACTTTTCTCCGGTTCGATCCCGTATATCCGTGCCACCTCACACAGAAGTTCCGCCCACTTCGGAAGTTCCAATCCCAATTCCCGGATCACTTCCACCTGCGAGAATACTTCCGGCGGCGTCCCGTTCAGGCGGATCTTACCATGTTCCAGAACCAGCACCCGGTCCGCAAGAAAAGCTTCATGCATGTCGTGCGTAATATGAATGACCGTGATCCCTTTATCGTGGCGCATCCGTCCCACCAGCTGCAGGAACTCATCCCGCGCCTTCGGATCCAGCATCGACGTACTTTCATCGAGGATCAAGAGCTGTGGCTGCATCGCCAGAACACCGGCAATCGCAAGTTTCTGCTTCTGTCCGCCGGACAGCGACGACGGCTGTCTCTCAGCCATTTCCAGAAGACCTACATATCCCAGTGCTTTTTCCACACGCTGAGCAAGCTCCGGAAGCGGAACAGAGAGGTTCTCCGGGCCGAAGGCCACATCCTCCTCGACCGTCGTTCCGACGATCTGATTGTCCGGATTCTGGAAAACCATACCACAATGCGAACGGATACTCCAGAAGTTCTCTTCCGCCGAAGAGTCCAGTTCGAAAACAGAGAGCGCCCCCTCATCCGGGAACTCCAGAAGATCGATCATCTTCGCAAGCGTCGACTTACCTGAACCGTTTCTGCCGAGTACGGCGACATATTCGCCCTTATTCACAGAAAAAGAAGCATGATCCACAGCAACGACATTCGTTCCCGCATTCGTCGGATACGAGAACACAAGTGCCTCGGCCTTCACCGACTGTGAGTATTCAGAAATGTCTTTCGTCGCAGGATTCATCCTTCTTTATTCTCCGTATTTCAGAATAATAGACAAAGTGACGGAAGGGAAATATGCCCATCCGTCACCTTCATCTAATCAAAGAGTATCGGGGCTTACTCAGCAAATGTGAGCAGAGCCATCTCAGAAGCGTCACCACGACGTGTGCCGAGCTTCACGATCTTGGTGTAACCACCCTTGTGATTCACGAGAGCCGGTGCGATCTCATCGAAGAGAATGTTTACCGGATCCACAACGTGACCCTCCGCATCGTGGCTCTTTCTGAGCCAGAAAGCAGCATTCTTACGAGCAGCGAGACGGGAAGGAGCATCCACCTGAACGATCTTCTTGCTGACTTCACGATCCACTACATCGTACTTTCTGCCATTCTTGGAAGTCTTGGAAACCAGGACCTTCATGCCCTTCGCATCGAGCTTGGCCGAAGAAACGGTCACTTCCTTTGTAGTAAAATTGTCTTTCTCACGGATGGCATCAGCGATGAGCTTGTCCATGATCTTGCTGACTTCCTTCGCACGGGCAACCGTTGTTACAACATGCTTTCTGTTCTCAGCCAGTGCCTTTCCGTCTTCTTTAACCGGGCAAACAACAAGGGATGTTGCCAGATTTCTCAAAATTGCGATACGCTGATCGCTTACTCTTCCTAATTTTCTGTAACCTGCCATGGGTTCCTACCTCCTGTATATTTAAAAATATCCTAGCTGACCCTCGAGCCGCTATTTAGTCCTCGACATCTGCGAGAGACAATCCCATTCCCTCAAGCTTGAAGATCACTTCATCCAGAGACTTCTTACCGAGGTTACGGACTTTCATCATTTCGTCTTCCGACTTGGCAACCAGATCGCCGATCGTGTTGATACCTGCACGCTTCAGGCAGTTGTATGTACGAACCGAGAAATCCAGATCTTCGATCACGACATCATGTGTCGAGTTCTTGCTCGAAGAATCATCCGAATCACGGAAGCTCGGACCATTCGATACATCTGTCAGGGCCGTGAAAAGACCCAGGTGCTCACGCAGGATCGCTGCTGCGGAAGAGAGAGCCTCGTCAACCTTAATGGTCGAATCGGTCCATACTTCCAGCGTCAGGCTGTCGAAGTCAGTACGCTCACCAACACGGGTATTCTCGATACGATAGTTCGCCTTCTTCACAGGTGTGAAGATGGAGTCGATCGCGATCACGCCGATGGTCTGTGTCGCCGGCTTGTTCTGCTCTGCTGTAGCATATCCGCGGCCCTTGCTGATCGTCATCTCGATCCACAGACGGCCTTCACCGTTCATGTTCGCGATAACGTGATCCGGGTTCATGATCTCGACTTCTTCGTCGTGAACGATATCGCCCGCCGTCACAACACCTGTCTTGCCTTCATCAACACTGATGTAGACCGTCTTCGGTGTATCAACGTGAAGCTTGGCACGGATGCCCTTGACATTGAGTATGATCTCCGTCATATCTTCGATGACGCCCGGAATCGTGGAGAACTCGTGATACACGTTCTCAACACGGATAGATGTCACAGCGGCACCGGACAGCGAGGAAAGAAGTACACGGCGCAGGGAGTTACCCAGAGTCGTACCATATCCACGCTCAAGCGGAGCAACTACATATTTACCGTAGGAGCCGTCTTCGTTGACTTCCACACACTCAATTGTTGGCTTCATAATTTCAATCATATTTATCCTCCTAGCTCTTCGTGCAAAGCGGAACGGTTACGATTACTTCGAGTACAACTCGACGATCAGTGTCTCCTTGACATCGAGATCCACATCTTCACGAGCCGGCTCTCTTACGATCGAACCAGTGAGTGTCTCTTCATTGAAAGACAGCCATGCCGGTACCGGACGGGAGTTGGAAAGTGTCTCGAACTTCGGAGACTTTCTGGATGTCTCCTTTACGGCGATCGTATCGCCGGCCTTCAGTGTCATGGAAGGGATGTTCGCCTTCTTGCCGTTGAGCAGGAAGTGTCCGTGTGTAACAAGCTGACGTGCTTCATTTCTGGAAGAAGCCAGACCAAGACGATAAACGACATTGTCGAAGCGGAGTTCGAGGAGCTCGAGGAGCTTCTCACCGGTCTTACCCTGCTTACGCTCAGCCTTAGCATAGGTAAGTCTGAACTGCTTCTCAAGTACGCCGTAGAAACGCTTTGTCTTCTGCTTCTCACGAAGCTGTACGCCATATTCTGAAATCTTTTTTCTGCCCTGACCATGCTGACCCGGAGCGGCACTCTTCTTGGCAAGAGCACACTTCGCGGAGTAGCATCTCTCACCCTTGAGGAAGAGCTTGTCTCCTTCTCTTCTGCAGAGTCGGCAGGTTCCTTCTGTATATCTAGCCATTCTCTATACCTCCGAACTCAGACTCTTCTTCTCTTAGGCGGTCTGCAACCATTGTGCGGAACAGGAGTAACATCCTTGATCATAGTTACTTCCAGTCCTGCTGTCTGCAGGGCACGGATAGCGGATTCACGACCCGGGCCAGGACCCTTAACGTAAACCTCAACAGTGCGCATGCCATGATCTGCAGCCTTCTTACCGGCATCCTCAGAAGCCATCTGAGCGGCAAACGGTGTACCCTTACGGGAACCCTTCATGCCCATCTCACCGGCGGAAGCCCAGGAGATCGCATTTCCCTGCATATCTGTGATCGTAACGATTGTGTTGTTAAATGTAGCGTGAATATGAGCCTGACCTTTGTCAATATTCTTACGCTCTCTTCTCTTCGGTCTAACGGCCGTTTTCTTAACTGCTTTTGCTGCCATGAGACTTCCTCCTTACTTCTTCTTGCCAGCGATCGTACGCTTCGGACCCTTACGAGTACGAGCATTCGTCTTTGTGCGCTGACCACGAACAGGAAGACCCATTCTGTGACGACGGCCACGATAGCATCCGATTTCAGTTAATCTCTTAATGTTAAGAGATACTTCTCTTCTGAGGTCACCCTCAACATTGTAATTGTTCTCGATCTGATCACGAATCTTAGCGATATCGTCCTCAGACAGATCCTTCACACGTGTGTCAGGATTGATCTGGGTGTCCGCAAGAATACGATCAGAACTTGTCTTACCAATGCCATAAATGTACGTGAGAGCGATTTCTACTCTCTTGTCATTTGGCAGATCTACACCGGCAATACGAGCCATTCTGTGTACCTCCATAAATGATCATTAAATGTTTTGTTTCGTATATATATGACATGCTGATGCTAAGATCCTCTCGGGTCAGGAGAGGCAGCCGCCTTGGCATTACTTACGCATGTAATATCCTTACTTTTCTTTTCGTTTTCGGCAGGCATGACGAACCTGCAGAAAAAGAGCGTCAACCCTGTCTCTGCTTGTGCTTAGGATCGGAGCAAATAATCATCACACGACCATTACGACGAATGACTTTGCACTTCTCGCACATGGGCTTTACTGATGGTCTTACTTTCATGTGTCAAAACCTCCCTGCTTACTCAAAAAAAACACTACAAAATAGCATACGCTATGCGCGCACGCTAAAATATTATATCAAAAACTCTCACTGAATCAAGTGGTTTTTTGATTTTTCTCAAACTTTTTCTTTTCGCTGCCCGAAGCGGGCTGATTCCGCCTGTTTCAGGACACGCGGGATCTTATTTCGCACGCCAGGTAATACGGCCACGGGACAGATCATACGGGGACAGTTCCATGGTAACACGGTCGCCCGGCAGGATCTTAATGTAATTCTGGCGAAGCTTGCCGGAAATGTGAGCCAGCACGATGTGGCCGTTTTCCAGTTTCACCTTGAACGTTGCGTTCGGAAGCGCATCGTCCACAATACCTTCTACTTCGATTACATCCTCTTTAGACATTCTTTCCCTCCGTTAATGTAATGATTTCAGGTCCGTTCTCTGTAATGATGATCGTATTTTCATAATGTGCTGCGTATTGTCTGTCACGTGTGATCACTGTCCACTCGTCCGAAAGGACCGCGATCTCTCTTCTTCCCATGGAGATCATGGGCTCGATGCAGAATGCCATTCCCTTGACGATCCTCGGTCCGTGACCGAAACGTCCGTAGTTCGGCACATCCGGATCCTCGTGAAGCTGATGGCCGATACCATGACCTGTCAGCTCACGGATCACGCCGTAACCGAAGCTCTCCGCATGGGTCTGTACAGCAGACGAAACATCGCCGATACGATTATCGGTCGTTGCCTTTTCGAATCCCTTCCAGAAACACTCTTCTGTAACACGAACAAGCTGGGCCGCCTCTTCGGAGATCTTTCCCACTGCGAAAGTTCTGGCAGCATCGGCGTGCATGCCATCAAGAGAACAGCAGACATCGCAGGTTACGATATCCCCTTCCTTCAGGATCTTATCTTTCCTCGGGATGCCATGTACGATCACTTCGTTCGGAGAGACACAGATCTGTCCCGGGAACGGCGGATCGCCATAGTGATAGGACGAGGAGATCGCACCATGCTTGTCAAAGACTTTCCTCGCGATCTCATCGAGTTCCCAAGTCGAGATACCCGGCTCCACAGCCTGTCCCAGTGTAAGAAGTGCTTCTTCTACGACCTTTCCGGCCTCTCTCATCTTCTGAAATTCTGCTTCTGTCTTAATCTGAATCATTATTCAGCCTTTCTAAAGCCTCTCTTGGCCAGTGCCAGGCTCGCCTGGCTAAATGCATACTCCGGACTTTCGGAATTGTCCGCGCAGATCACAATACCCTTCTTCTCATAGAAATCGATAAGAGGCTTCGTGTTCTCTTCATAAGTAATGAGTCTCTGCTTCACGGTCTCCGGCTTATCGTCATCTCTCTGAATGACTTCCTTGCCGCATACATCGCAGACACCCTCGACCTTTGTCGGACGGGAGACGACATTATAGCTCTCACCGCAGGATGTGCAGACTCTTCTGTTCACGACACGCTCCATGATGATCTCGGCCGGAACATCGACCTTGATGACTGCATCGATCTTCGAGCCGGACTTCGCCAGCATCTCATCAAGTTTCTCCGCCTGCGCGATCGTTCTCGGGAATCCGTCAAGGAGATAGCCGTTCTTGCAGTCATCCTGGCTGAGACGGTCTTCCACCATCGAGATGGTGATCTCATCCGGAACCAGCGCACCCTGATCGATATACTTCTTCGCTTCGATTCCCAGAGGTGTCTGCTCCTTAATGTTCGCCCGGAAAATATCTCCGGTGGAGATGTGTGTGATCTTATATTCATTCTTCAGAACGGCGGCCATCGTACCTTTTCCGGAACCCGGCGCACCAAGAAGGATCAGTTTCATGTTCATTTCTCCTTTAGTTTCTGTCTTTCGTGCTTTCCCATCTTAAAAAGCACGAGAAGCCTCGCGGGCCCTAAGGCTCGCGAGGCTGTCGTTTCATTTTACAATTGTCTGTGCATTACCGTTACCCAGCATAACACGTTTTCCCGGTATGGATTATACAAGGAATCCCTTGTAGTTGTGAGTAACCATCTGCGACTCGATCTGATCGACCAGGTCATTGGCAACACCCGTCATGATGAGTACGGATGTACCGGCGAACCATACGCCCTCCATGCCTGTGAGCTTGCCGAGAAGTGTCGGAACCAGAACCACGATGCAAAGGAAACATGCATCACACCAGTTCAGGCGGTTCGCAACCTTGGCGATAAACTCGGATGTCGGACGGCCCGGACGTACACCCGGGATAAATCCGCCGTTCTTCTGCAGGTTCTGCGAGATCTCGATCGGATTGAACTGGATCATCGAGTAGAAGAACACGAATGCGAAGATACAGAAGAAGTACGCTACATAGTAGAACGGGCTGGAACCGAAGTTTCTGAACCACTCTACGATGATGTTCTTGCTGTTGCTGAAGAAGAAAGCCACGATCGTGGACGGCAGGGACAGGAAGGACATCGTGAAGATAACCGGCATAACGCTGCTCTGGTTTACCTTCAGCGGGATGTATGTGTTCTGGCCTCCGTAGACCTTTCTTCCGATTACTTTCTTACTGTACTGTACCGGAATTCTTCTCTCGGCATTCTGCACGTACACGCAGAAGATGATCGTTGCGATGGAGATAAGCGTAACTAAAGCAAAAGCCAGGACGCCTAACGTATTACCGATCGCTGCATTCTTGAACTTACCGGCGATGTTCAGAGCATCATAGTAGAGTACTCTGGCCATCTCAGGAATTCTCGTAACGATACCTGCGAAGATGATGAGCGATACACCGTTACCGATACCCTTCTCGTTGATACGCTCGCCGAGGAATACGACGAAGCAGGTACCTGCGGTAAAGGTCAGGATGATGAGTGCCGCTGTAAGAGGCTTCGGCAGATAGCCTGTCATCGCAGATCTTGTCGCGTAGGTGAAGAAGGAAGCCTGCATGAATGCAAGACCAACTGTCAGATAACGAGTGATCTTCTGCAGTTTCTTCTGTCCCTCTTCGCCTTCTTTAGCGAGATTCTCGAGAGCCGGGATCGCAACTGTCAACAGCTGAATGATGATCGAGGAGTTGATGTATGGTGTAATACCCATCGCGAAGATGGTTGCCGCATAAAGGCCACCACCTGCGATAATATCCATCAAGCTACCGATCTGACCCCAGTTCGATACGATGTTGGTAAATTCTGTACGGTTGATACCCGGGCACGGGATCAGACCGCCGATCATATAAAGCGCAAGGATGAACAGCGTGAAGAGCAACTTCTTACGCAGATCCGGCAAACGGAATGCATTAACTAAGGTGTCAAATACGCCCTTCATGTGTTATACCTCCTGCGCCGTTCCACCAGCCTTTTCGATTTTCTCTTTTGCAGAAGCAGAGAACTTCTTAGCCTTAACAGTCAGCTTCTTTGTGAGTTCACCGTTACCGAGAACCTTCACGCCGTCGTTGACCTTACCGAGTGTGATGATACCGGCATCAGCGAGGATCGTTGCATCGATCTCGGCACCGTTATCGAACTTCTCCAGATCGGAGACGTTGATCTCAACATACTCAGGTGCGAAACGCTTGTGGTTGAAGCCGCGCTTCGGCAGACGTCTGTAAAGAGGCATCTGACCACCCTCGAAACCGGGACGTACTCCGCCGCCGGAACGAGCATTCTGGCCCTTGTGTCCACGGCCGGCAGTCTTGCCGTTACCGGAACCTGCACCACGGCCCTTACGATATGCTTTCTCGTTTCCCAAGGAAGACATTTCATTAAGTCTCATGTTTGCTATACCTCCATTACACTTCTTCGCATGTAACAAGATGTGCTACAGTACGAACCATGCCACGAACTGCCTGATTGTCAGCCTTTACGACAGACTGTCCGATCTTCTTAAGACCGAGAGCAGCAACAGTTGCAGCCTGGTTTTTCTTGGATTTGTTGGTGCTCTTGACCAGCGTAATCTTCAAGTTAGCCATTGTCGCACACCTCCATTACAGAATTTCTTCGGTGGACTTGCCGCGCAGACGTGCAACTTCTTCGAGAGAACGCATGCTCTTCAAGCCTTCCATTGTCGCATTAACAACGTTGTTCGGGTTGTTCGTGCCCAGAGACTTCGTACGGATATCCTTGATACCGCAGAGCTCGCAGACCGCACGAACCGGACCACCTGCGATGATACCTGTACCACTTGCAGCCGGCTTCATAACGATCTTACCTGCGCCGAATACACCAAGTGCTTCGTGCGGGATCGTGCTGCCGTCCAGCGGAACAGTGATCATGTTCTTCTTGGCATCCTCGATGCCCTTTCTGATCGCGTCCGGAATTTCAGCGGCCTTACCCAGGCCCTTACCAACGTGACCATTCTCGTCACCTACGATCACGAGGGCTGCGAAACGGAAGTTTCTACCACCCTTAACCGTCTTCGAAACACGTCCGATATGGATGACTTTCTCTTTTAATTCGGTTGAAGTTGAATTTGGTTCAAAACCCATCTTTTTTGTCCCTCCTGATTAGAATTTCAGGCCGGCTTCACGAGCGGCCTCTGCCAATGCTGCTACACGTCCATGGAAGATATATCCGCCTCTGTCGAATACAACCTCGTTGATATTCGCAGCCAGAGCGCGCTCGGCAATCTTCTTACCTACAGCAGCGGCACCTTCTTTGTTGCTTCCGTTCTCGATGGAAGACTTCACTTCCTTATCCAGAGTAGAAGCGCTTACCAGGGTCTTGCCCGCTTCATCGTCGATGATCTGGGCATAGATGTTCGTGTTACTTCTGAATACGCAAAGACGCGGACGGGAAGAGGTACCGGTGATCTTTCTTCTCACGCGGACGTGCTTTCTACGGCGAATAGCGTTCTTGTCAATTTTGTTAATCATGCTTGTTCACCCCCACTTACTTCTTAGCACCGGTCTTACCTTCCTTGATGCGGACAAATTCACCAACATATCTGATACCCTTGCCCTTATATGCATCCGGAAGTCTGAACGAACGGATCTTAGCGGCGGTCTCGCCGACTAACTGCTTGTCTGCACCCTTAACGATGATCTGGGTCTGAGCCGGTACATCAATGGTGATGCCTTCCGGTTCTTCCATCTCGATCGGGTGGGAATAACCAAGGTTGAAGATAACCTTCTTACCCTGCTTTGTGGCCTTGTAACCAACACCCTGGATCTCGAGTTCCTTCTTGAATCCTTCGGAACAACCGATGACCATGTTGTTGATCAGAGAACGTGTCAAACCATGAAGAGCCTTAACCTGCTTCTCATCGTTCGGTCTCTTGACCGTGATCACATTGTCATTAATTTCTACTGAGATGGACGGATGCACGTTCAGAGAAAGTGTCGCGTCCTTGCCTTTTACAGTGATGGTCTGACCATCCTGCTTTACTTCGAGCCCTGCCGGGATCGTGATCGGCATATTGCCAATTCTAGACATACAATCTACCTCCTGCTCTTTAGATTGCGGAACCTTGCGGGTCCCATTTCAGAGTTTTAATGGTTTTCTATTACCAAACGTAAG
>JAEEIT010000131.1 GCA_016281535.1 Clostridia bacterium
CAGGTAATCGGAGGCATATTCGTGAAAAGAAGTCGAATCGCTAAGATAATAGCCATCTTGCTCTGTTGTGCGGTCTTCCTGCCTTCTTGCGGTCTTCGACGTAAGGAAACCACTTCGAAAACGAAGCATACGGAAGAAGAGGAAACGGACGAGGACGAGACCGATTCCACAACGAGTGCTACTCCTTCAGCCGTTTCGCTGATGCATGTGGATTCTCTCGATTATTTCATCAGTGATGGGACGATCTTTGCCGAGAATGTCCCTGTGGCGACACCGACACCGATACCGGTAAGTCAGGCGTCGCTTGGTCTTACCAATGAAGTGGACGGGTACTATAGCGGACCTTTAGAGAATGCGGTAGTTGTTGATAATGAATACTTCCGGTTTACGATCATCAGTGCAGTGCTGACGGATACGAGCTATACCGTCACTTCCGAATTTGAAAATAAGACCGATGTGCCGTATACGTTAAACTGGCGAAATCCTGTCATGAATAACGAAAATTCAAAGTACTATTTCTATACTGAAGATGCGATCGAACCGCATACCGTGTATACGGATGTGACTGACTTTGCAGCCTGCTTTGACCATTTTGACGGTACAGAACCGACCCGCATCACTTTTCTCCTTCTTGCGATTCCGACGTCGAGTAATCTCACGGCCGCACTGGCTAATGCGTCCAGTGCGGATGGTACGACTTTGAATTATATTCCTGTGACGCTTTTCCCGCAGGGAGAGGATGCGTTCGTTTATGTGGACGAACCGATCCCGCCGGAGTCGACGATCATGTACGACAGTGAAGGGGCAGAATTCATTATTGATTATTTCGAAGCCACCGATGCGCATTTTCAGGTTTTCTATACATTCATCAATAAATCCGGAAAATATCTGCAGCTTCGGTTAGATGGCGGGACGATCACACTGGATAAAACGGTGTTTGATGTAGGAAGTCAGTCGATTTACATTCCACCCTACGGAAGAGTGTCGGAAAGCTTCTATGTTTCCGGCTCGACGATAAGTGATGCAGGGTTTGCACCAACCGACTTTAAGACTATTTCGATCCCTCTCATTGCCAGCTCCCTGAATGATGATGTCATGGTTCTCTGGGAGACGGTAGTCAGAAAGGAGATCGATTTCGGCTGACGTGTCAGCCTTCTCAATAGAACGGATCTTTGCGTCCGAAGAAAAAGAAAAGGAAACAGAAATGGGTTTATTTGACAGAAAGAACAAAAATGAAGAAAAAAGCGAAGTGACGGAGGCACCGAAGAAGAAAGAAGTGACATTTCCTTTTGTCACGATACTGGTTGAGGAAGTGCTGTCCATGACTTCCACAGAGGTTTCCATAATCGGTAATGTCCGGGGTGGAACCTTGCATACCGGCGACGAGTTCTATCTTCTTGGAAGACAGAAAAAGTCCGTAAAGACGTCCGCTCTTCGAATCGAAGATACGCTTATGACCCGCATGGAGAAGGCAGAAGAAGGGACGAATGTCTCTGTCGTTCTGGCGGGACTACGTGAAGGGGATGTGGAGAAGTACGACGTGCTCTCCGAGGTCAACTGCCTCTCTTCCGATACAGACACACCGGATTCTGCCGTGAATCCTTTCCTTACCGGTCTTCTTCGTGAATCGGCAGGAAGGAGAGAGGATCGGGAGTTCATGGGACGTATGATGGAGTACATCGCAACCGAAGCGATCTTCTTAAGCCCTGCGATGCATGCCACAGGTAAAGATGCGAATCCGAACCAGCTCGGTGTGGCGCTACTGCGTGGGAAAGACGGGAAGAATTATCTGTCTGCGTTCACGGATATCCATGAACTGGAGATCATGGATGGTCTTCCGGAGAAACTGCTTATGCCACTGGACTTCCCCAAGATCTATGAGATCATGTCCAAGGGACCGATCGATGGCCTTCTGATCAATCCGAAGACTTCCGGTTTCGTCATGACGAAACCGCTTGTCGAGAGCCTGGCAAACCATAAGCGCAAAGTAGATAACAACATTAAGGAACAGAAGATCGATACGAAACAGCCGATGATGATTGCTGTTCCGAAGGAAGATCACATCCCGCAGGAACTCTTCGATTCCCTTAAGGCTTACATGCAGACAGAGCCGAAGATCCTTCGCGCCTGGTATGCGATCATGATCTTCCCGCAGGAGAATGACAGAAAAGCCCACCTGATCATCATCGATACCCTCGAAGAAACGCCGGAGATCTACGGTGCGGTCGGTCGCGCGGCCAGAGATTACGCCGATAACATGCAGGTCAATATGCAGTCAGCGGCGAAGGTTGGTAAGATGACCGAGAAGATGATGCTGTTCTACGAGAGAAAAGATAATCTTTCGGTTTGATCCTGCCTTCACTTCAGCTTCACACTTACAGAAAAACGGCGCTGTCTCATTTCTAATGAGACAGCGCCTAACTTCATAGTCTTTGGTGGAGGCGAGGAGAATCGAACTCCTGTCCGAAACCACGTCAACAAGGACATCTCCGGGTGCAGTTCGTGTTTAGAGTATTCCCCTCAACGGCGTGCCCACGAACAGGCAGCCATCTCCGGTAGCTTCATAAATACGTCATAAGGGCAAAGCTTATCCTATAACGTTGTCCCGTTTAACCTACCGACAGGTAAGGTCTGTCATCTGACATCTCCGGTCCGGCCGACAGATAGACCGGGGAGATGGTAGCTAGATTAAGCAGCTACGAGATTGTTGTTGTTTGCAATTACTTGCGTTTCTCGTTTTTTAAAGAGGCCGACGAGAATCCTCTACCCGCTTTCCCAGTCTCCACGACCCCGTCGAAACCAGTGCGCCCCCACATACCAATCTCTCTTGTGGTGAAATGAAGTATACATGATGAGAAAACTGTTGGCAAGAGTATTTCTAGGATTAAACCAGAGGTATATAATAGAAATATATCCCGTGACGGAGAGATCTTTCCCGTCTGCGGAGTAAGATGAGAAGGAGACTGCTTATGGCATCCGATTTTGTTTCTTCCATGATGAAAAAGCTCTCTGTCAAGCAGAAAGCGACACTTTGTTCCGGATGGGATTTCTGGAGGACACAGAGATTCCCGATCAATAACATTCCGCCGATCATGATGACCGATGGCCCGCACGGCCTTCGTAAACAGGAGAGCGAAGAGGGAAGACGTGGTGCCGGGGACAGCCGGGAAGCAACATGTTTCCCGCCGGCGGCGACGACGGCATGCTCCTTCGATGAGAAACTCATGGAGGCGCTGGGGAAGGCGATCGGAGAAGAAGCGATCGATCAGGATGTGTCGATCGTTCTGGGACCGGCGATCAACATCAAGCGTTCGCCTCTTTGTGGCAGGAATTTCGAATATGTGTCGGAAGACCCGTATCTGGCCGGTAAGATGGGCGCGGCCTGGGTACGCGGTGTGCAGAGCCAGGGAATCGGAACATCGGTGAAGCATTTCGCGGCGAACAGCCAGGAGCGGTGCCGTCTTATCAATAATTCCATTGTCGATGAACGTGCGCTTCGCGAGATCTATCTGCGTGCGTTCGAGCTGGTCGTTAAGGAAAGCCGCCCCTGGACCGTGATGGCTTCTTACAACCGCGTCAATGGGACTTATGCCTGCGAGAGCAGGAAACTTCTCACGGATGTTCTTCGAGATGAGTGGGGATTCGATGGCGTGGTCATGAGTGACTGGGGAGCCGTGAATAACCGCCTTGATGCCCTGGCGGCCGGACTGGAACTCGAGATGCCGAGTTCTGTGGGTGAACGGGATCGGATGATCCGTGAAGCCGTGGATTCCGGGAAGCTTCCGATGGCGCTTCTGGATCGGGCGGCGGAACGTCTTCTTACAATGATCGAGAAAGGAATGAACAAGCCGAAGCCGACTTCGTCTCCGTATCTGAATCATCAGCAGCTGGCGCGTCAGGCTTTCGAAGAGTCGGCGGTGCTTCTGAAGAACGATAAGCTCCTTCCTATCGATGCAGATAAGAGCGTGGCCGTGTTGGGCGCGATGGTCAAGCAGACCCGTTTCCAGGGTGGAGGAAGCTCGCATATTCATCCGACACATGTTTCGGATGCTTTCAGTGGTTTTTCTACCACGAGTGAGAATTTCATTTATGAACCCGGCTATTCTCTGGAGAATGACGAGGTCGATGAGAAGCTTCTGAATTCTGCTATTGAGGCGGCGAAAGATAAAGATGTAGTCATCATCTTCGCAGGGCTTCCGGACAGTTTCGAATCAGAATCCTTCGACCGTGCCCATATGCATCTTCCGAAATCCCATGACAGATTGATTAACGAGGTCGTGAAGCGGAACAGTAATGTGTGTGTCGTCCTTTATTGCGGATCGCCAGTGGAAATGCCCTGGATCTCTCAGGTCAAGTCTGTGCTTCTTGCCTATCTGCCGGGTCAGGAAGGGGCCGGTGCGATAGCGGACATTCTCTATGGTAAAGTCAATCCTTCCGGAAAACTGGCAGAGACATTCCCGCTTAAACTGTCCGACACACCGACATATCTGAACTTCGGCGAGAAGAGACAAACACTTTATGCCGAGAGTGTTTTCGTCGGATACAGATATTACGATAGCGCCAATATGCCAGTGCTTTTCCCGTTTGGGCACGGGCTTTCGTATTCTGCTTTCTCGTACGGAGAGCTCCAGCTGTCTTCTTCGGATATTCAGGAGAATGATAAGGTTACCGTTTCCGTAGATGTGACGAATATAAGCGAGATGGACGGTAAGGAAGTCGTCCAGCTGTATGTTGCCCCTCCGAAATCGCGGATATTTAAGCCGGTACGCGAACTCCGCGGTTTTAAGAAGGTGTTCGTTCAGCGCGGCGGCACCAGGACTGTGGAGTTCGAACTGGATAAGCGTGCTTTCGCATATTATAATGCGCAGATCAAGGACTGGCATGTAGAGAGCGGAACCTATAAGATCCAGATCGGTGCATCATCCCGGGATATCCGCTGCGAGCGTGAGATCCATGTCACATCGAAGATGCCCGAGGTCATAGCACCGGATTATTCAGAGAAAGCGCCACAGTACTATAACCTCGATTCCCAGACGAAGATATTCGACAGGAAACAGTTCGAAGTCGTCTATGACAGTAAGATACTTGAGGAGAATGACCCGAAGAAAGGCGAATTCAACCTGAATTCGAATGTAGAGGATGTCCGTCGGGGGAATCTCTTCGGTAAAGCTTTCTATCAGATCATGAAGCTTTCGATCAAGAAGAGGAATAAACTGGAGACTCAGGAAGAGATGAAGAAGATGAATGAGGTCATGATGATGGAGATGCCGCTCCGGACGGTGGCCACATTCAGCCTCGGGAGAATCACGATCGAACAGATGGAAGCACTCCTTTTGTTAATGAATGGTCACTTTTTCAAGGGGATCTGGCGTGCAATCAAGGCGAAAAAGAGAAAGAAAGATCTTGCTTTCCTCTGATATTACGGGCGTTACGCCTTTGTTGCTTCGGTTTCTTCAAAATGAAATATCTCTGATACATGACAGAGGGACTGCCGTGCTACAATATCCTTAAGAAGTTATGTAATATAGCGGAAAATGGGAGAGAAGCATGACGCAGTTACCTGCACAAGGTTATTTCTATCCATATGATTCGATGGACGAACTCTACGCGGAGAAACAGCCGCCGGAGTTCGGACGGTTGCCGTCGCTCTGGAAGCTGGAGCTTCCGAAGTGGCGTTTCTTCCATGCGAAGTATAAGGAAGATGTGCCGGAGAACTGGACCTCTCCCGAATTTGATGACAGTAAGTGGGACCTGATCGATGTGCCAAGCGTATGGCAGATGCAGGGCTACGGATACCCGAGTGAACTCGTATACGAGAAGAATGCGCTTCTTTCGAAGAAGACCTCGCGTCTTCAGCAGAGACTGGCGGATGATGCCGGCATGGAGAATACGAATGATTACGGCCTGTATCGTGTGTGGGTCAATCTCCCGTCGCAGTTTATCAACCGATTCGTCTATTTCTTCTCGGACGGAATCGTCGGTCATTACACGATCAGCGTGAATGGTCAGCATTTGTCCTCGTCGAGAAGTACTTTCTCCACGACGAAGTGCCTGCTGAATGAAGCGCTTCATGAAGGCGCGAATCTCATTACCGTTGCCGTGCGAAGGTTCGACGTGCGTATGGAGAGAGGGAAGATGAAGAAGAATGTCCGCGCACAGGGGGCATTCGGATTCTCGGGACTGTTCCGTCTTCCGTATCTCGTCGCCGAATCCAGCGTGGAGATCGCTTCTGTACGTTTGTTTACAAGCTGGCTTACCGATACTCTTGCCCGAGATGTAGTGCCGAAGACGGCGCTGGTAAACAGTCTGTACCGTTCGGATAATGACGACCAGCTCACAGATCGCGAGAAGGAGATCCTTCCGCAATCCGAGATCCGGCGAGATGCGGGAATGAATGTCGAGGTGGAACTTGTGAACCACCTTCCTTACGATATGCAGGTGACCGTGAACTGCAGGCTCATGGAGGCCAGAGACGAGTATGACCTTTATAACCTGCCTGAACATCGTCTTTCCCAGCGTAAAGAACTGTCCGACACGATTCCGAAAGACGGTGTGAAGATCATCGGTACGGAATTCTATGCGAAACTGGTTCTTCCCTGGACGGACCAGACGCCGAATCTCTACGATCTTCTGATCGAGGTGCGTGACAATAAGGACCAGGTGATCTGCGTGAAGAAGCAGCGTTTCGGGTTCCGTTCGATCTCCTACTCGGAGAGTATCATCCACGTGAATGATCTGGCGGTTCCGATCCACGGCGTGAAATACTATGAATTCGATCCCGAGAACGGAATCTCCGTTCCGCTCGAGCGCTTCCGTCAGGATATCCTTCTGATGAAAGCCGGGAATATCAATACGATCTATGTCGTCCATCATCCGACCGATTCTCGTTTCTTCGATCTTTGTGACCGGTACGGCATGTATGTGATTCTTCAATCTGCCGCTGCGGTCCTTCCGCAGACGGTGTATTCCCTTATAAATCATCCGTGTATCATCATGTGGTCCATGACCGGACGGAAATTCGAAGAGGGGGCGTACCTCGATGTGAAAGAACGGATCAACGCCTTCGATGCGAAGCGTCCGCTTTATTGTGAGATCGATAATACGGGAAGAGTCACGGATATGCCGCCGTTCCCGAATAAGGCAGGTATGCTGTTCGGACAGTGGTGTGATCTATGTGTGAACCGTCCGTATCTGAGGAGTCGTCTGAAAGAAGACAAGGTCCTTTTCGAGTCGATCATGGCGCGTCCGAGAAGAGAAGAAGATACGATGGATCTAAAGTATATCCATCAGGGAGACCTTGTCGAGTATTCGGAACAGATCGGTGTGTCTATCGCACAGGGAATCGTCGATGCGAACCGCAATCCGCACCCGATATTCTATGAGGTGAAGAAACAGTGCGAAGGAATCAAGATCTTCGCTTCAGCGGAGAATCCTTCGTTCCTTACCGTACATAATGTTTCGCCTTTCGGTTCCACACCGTCGATTGAACTGAAGTGGCAGCTGCTGCTCGGCGGGATACGTCTTCAGGGAGGATCCGGTATCCTTCCGCCTATTTCCGCTCTTGGTAACCGTGAGATGCAGTTCCCGATCGAGGTCGGAGATTTCCTGACGCCTCTATGGGCACAGAAATATCCGAAGGCACAGGAAATTTATAATCAGGCAGTATGTGAAGAACTGATCCTCGATATCCGTCTGACTCTGGCCAAGGATGCCAGCTACGCGAAAGCCGGATATGAAGTGGCGTTCTATCAGCAGATCCTTGTGGATAAAGTCTGTGATCCTTCCTCAGAGGTGCCGGTTTGGGAGACGTCTTCGGATGGAGAAGAACCGGAGATCCAGATCATCGATGCATCGGAACTGAAAGACGGTCTGATCCTCGATGAAGAGAAAAAACGCGTGAAAGTCCTGACGGCGCCAGCTCTGCTCTATGCGCAGTGCAGTAATGTGCAGTATGGTTTCAGCCGACGGGAAGGAGGACTCTGTTCGATCCGCATCGATGGGAAAGAATACTTCGACGGACTTTTGGAGCCCAGTTTCTACCGTGCGGCCTCGAATATCGACCGTGCAGATAAGTCCTATGTGCTGTCGCAGACAGTGTTTTCTCATGAGACTGACTGGCGTACGATTCAGAGTGAGATGCGGTTCGTAGGAAGTTTCTATGAGATGGATGGAGATGACTTCCATCTGATTTGTAAATATAGTTCGACAGGTATGAAGGGCCCGATCCTTGTTCACTACAGAGTGAAGCCTGAAGGAAAGCTTCTTGCGACGCTGGAGTTCGTCCCGAAGTTCGATCTGGTGCGCTATGGATTCCGTGTTCCGATCGATCCGATGTCTCATCTGGGATGGTACGGAAGAGGATCCGGCGAATCCTACTCCGATAGAAAAGAATCGCAGCGGATCGGATGGTTCACCACCTTGGAGAATTCTCTCTACCATGAGTATGCCAGACCTTCTGAGAACGGCGCGCATGCGGATACACGCTACCTGCTTCTGCAGCTGGATGACGTGAAGGGACTGTCGATTCACAAGAATAAGCTGGAACCGTTTTCTTTCTCGTGTATGCCATATATGCCGGAAGATCTGGATGACTTCGCACATCAGGAACTGATGCCGAAAGACGGCCGTACGCATCTGTATCTGGACTTCTATATGAAAGGGGTCGAACGAGGCCCCGATGTGCTCGCCCGGCGCGGACTACAGAAAAACGTCCGCTACGAGGAGACGATCGAATTTGCTCCAAAGTACTAATTTCACTATATGATGGGGGCTTCCGGTGACGACCGGGGGCTCTTTTCATTTACTGCGGGAATCATTATTTCCCATTCTGGAGAATGTCCATCAGATCTTTCCGCTCTTTCGGTGTCAATTCGCGGTATTTTCCGACGGGCAGAGAACCGAGAGAGATGTTCAGGATCCGGATGCGTTTGAGCTTCACTACCCGGTATCCGAGGTATTCGCACATCCTTCTGATCTGCCGGTTCAGACCCTGATTCAGAATGATGTGGAAGGTATTCTTACTTGTCAGCTTGACCTTGCAGGGGAGTGTGACCGTGTCGAGGATCGGAAGTCCACCTTCCATCTTCGCGCGGAATTCTTCATCTACAGGTTTATCTACGGTGACGATGTATTCTTTATCATGACGTCCCTCTGCGCGCAAAAGCCGGTTTACGATTTCTCCGTCATCCGTCAGAAGAAGAAGACCTGTGGAGTTCTTATCAAGTCTTCCGATAGGGAAGATCCTTGTTGGATACTTCAGATAGTCGATGACGTTGCTCTTGTCGCGTTTGTCTGTCGTACAGGTAATGCCGAGTGGCTTGTGAAAGGCCAGATACACATGCTCGTCTTTCTCCTTCGGAAGTACGGCCTGACCGTTCACACGTACGACCTGTCCGGGAAAGACCTGGGAGCCTGTTTCTGCCGTTGTCCCGTCGATGGTAACAGCACCGGCTTCAATATATTCGTCAGCTTTCCTTCGCGAACAGAATCCTGACGAACTGATGTATTTGTTGATTCGTACGGAGTCGTTCTTTATGTTGTCTTCGGAGCGGGTATCGTCACGCATCGCATCTCTCCGGGAAGAATCAGTACCAGACTGTGCCGGTCACGCGCTTCA
The DNA here is from genome assembly GCA_016281535.1 of Clostridia bacterium. Lineage (GTDB taxonomy): Bacteria > Bacillota > Clostridia > Saccharofermentanales > Saccharofermentanaceae > Scatonaster. The sequence goes on from JAEEIT010000131.1 coordinate 9,617, forward strand.
GGGTAAAGGTAAAGGTGGTGCCTTCTCCGTACTCGCTCTGGACGGTAATCGTCTCGCCCATGTAGCTCAGGAGCTCTTTCGCGATGGCAAGGCCGAGACCGGTGCCTTTCTTACCACGGGCACGGTCCGCCTTATAGAAACGGTCGAAGATGTGGTCGATGTCGTATTCGTGAATGCCTTGACCGGTGTCACTTACGGAGACGAGTACCTTATCCGTCTCATCACTGTACTCGGTCGAGATGATGATCGATCCGCCGGCGGGTGTATACTTCTTCGCATTATCAAGAAGAATAACGATGATCTGCTCGACACGGTCCGGATTACCCATAACCGTCGGAAGCGTACCCGTCTTATGCTCGACATGGAATTCCAGGTCGGCGTCCTCCATGACCGGTTTAAACTTTGTTTCGAACTCGGAAAGGAGTTTATTCAGATCGAACGGGAACGTCTTAAACGCGAGTGTTCGTGCCTGCAGTCTCGAAAGCTCGAGCATGTCGTCGATCAGTCGGGACAGGCGCATCGTCTCGTGAAGGATGATACCATAATATCTCTGGCGGTCTTCCTCCTTCTTGACCATTCCGTCAGCAAGCGGCTCAACGAGACCACGCATGGCGGTGAGTGGAGTACGGAGTTCGTGGGATACGTTCGCGACATAATCTCTTCGAGTCTGCTCGAGACGTTCCTGCTCGGAAATGTCACGGAAGAACCCCGTCGCACCGATAATGGCCTTCTCGTTATCAAGGATCGGCACGATCGTCGAGGAGTAGGCGCAATCCTTCGCTTCGATCGTTCTCTCGAAAGTCTCGCCGGTCTTCAGGCATTTGTCGAAGTCTTCCCATACTTCTTCGAAAGGAATGAGCTGCAGTTTCTCGGTGAAGAGATTCTTTCTCGGTACTTTCTCGAACAAAGTCGCAATTGCGTTATTCGAGTAGTCCGGCTGCAGGTCTTTATTTACCGATACGATACCTTCGGAGATAATATCGAAGATCTCTTTCAGTCGGTTACGCTCGGTGGTGACACTGGTGATCGATTTGGAAAGACGTTCGGCCAGCTCATTTACCGAAGCAGCCAGATCGCCGATCTCGCCCTTCGTACGGTCATTGGCACGTACGGTAAAATCGCCCTGGCCAAGAGCCGTGGCAACCTCGGCAACGCGGTTGAGCGGACGGATCAGCCGTTTACTTGCAAAGTAAACCGGAATCGCCATGAACAGGGCGACCATTAAGGTCGACAGAAGGAGCACCTGATAAAAATCTGTGCCGATCGTCGCATGCACAGGCTGTGCAGCACCGATCACCAGATAAGCGACAAGATTCTCGCCAGTATAGACAGGAACCTGGACCAGGATGGTCGTATCTTTCTCTTCGACAAGTCTTCCCAGAAGATTCTTATTCGCGGTGCTTGTGAGCATGTATGTCTGCGCATAACTGTCGATGGCCTCGATGCGTGATTGCTGCTCCGGTGTAGAGGAAGCGGTGGTAATGATGGATCTTCCGGCAGTGTCATACAGAAGATAGTAGGCGTTAAGCGTATAGGGATCCGTATATCCTGACGATGCTTCTTTCAGGATCTCCGATCTGTTCGAGTCCGCGCCGGCTTTCTGCACGCTGTTGGCCAGATAAGAGGCAAGCGCTCTGGCCTGATCGATCGACTGTTCTTCGATGCGGTTCTTGGTGACCTCGGTTGCGGCATAGTTATAGAGCGTCGCAGAAATAAGTGCTGACGCGCATAGCGCGACCAGCACGAGAAAGATCATCTTGCGTAAGAAAACGCTTCGGAACATTATTGGTTGACCTCGAACTTATATCCGACACCGTATACGGTGATCAGGGACCATGGTGCACCATCGTAATAGATCTTCTGACGGATACGTTTGATATGCGTGTCGACGGTTCTTGTATCGCCGAAATAGTCATACCCCCAGATCAGAGAAAGGATCTGTTCACGGTCCATGACCTGCCCGACATGAGAGGCCAGAAGATGCAGGATCTCGACTTCCTTCGGTGTGCAGGGGACCAGCTCGCCCTTGACCTTGACCTGATAGTTATCGAGATTGATCTCGAGTCCTTCGAAACGGAGAAGGGATGTATTCTCCTGCGGTTCGCTGATGCGGCGCAGGACGGCCTTGATGCGGGCGATGACTTCTCTCGGGGAGAAGGGCTTGACGATATAGTCGTCCGCACCGAGCTCGAGACCGAGTACACGGTCGATCTCTTCACCTTTCGCAGTGAGGATGATGATCGGTGTGGAAAGAGTCTTTCTGATCTCACGGCATACTTCGATACCTGTCTTCTCAGGCATCATGACATCGAGAATGATCAGATCCGGCTTATCGGAAGCCACATGGGCCAGCGCATCACGTCCATCATAAGCGCTGGAATATGTAAAGTGTTCGTTTTCAAAATACAACCCCAGGGACTCGTGTACCACCGGGTCGTCATCGCAGATCAGAATATGCGGAGCGTTTGCCATATACCATTTACCTCTAACTTTTTTGATAGCAATACACATCTATTATAATCGAAAAAATGATTTTTGAGCAAAAGAATGTGAACAAATTGAAAAAAGTAGTTCACAAATCCGTTCCAATCGATTGCCACCCGACGTTGGGATGGTAACTTCGAAGCGGTGTGGTATAATTTTACTATCTTGCGGAAAGTCGGGAAGAGTTATGTTTTTGGCAGACAGATGGACGGATTTTGAATTGCTTTATTGCGGTGAAGGTGAGAAGTTCGAGAGGTGGGGCGATATCCTGCTTCAGCGCCCGGATCCGCAGGCAATCTGGCCGAAAACGGGATATGCCGGAATGAAAGAGCAGTTCTGGCCGAAGCCGCATGCCGTCTACCACAGATCGGAAAGCGGGGGCGGACACTGGACACGTGAGAAACCGATGCCGCAGAAATGGAAGATCCGGTACGAAGCCGTAGGCCGTCCGCTGACATTCATTATCGAGCCGACAAGTTTCAAACATACGGGACTTTTCCCGGAACAGGCAGCGAACTGGGATTTCTGCGGGAAGAAGATCCAGAAGGCAGTGAAAGAAGGAAGAAAGCCCCGTATCCTGAATCTCTTCGCGTATACCGGCGGTGCGACCATGGCATTTGCCGCAGCGGGCGCAGCCGAAGTCGTCCATGTCGATGCAAGTAAGGGCATGGTACAGAGAGCAAAAGAGAATATGGCCGCTTCGAATCTCGAGGATTGCTATATCCGCTTTATTGTCGAGGACTGCGGACGGTTCGTGGAACGGGAGATCCGAAGGGGAAGAACATACGATGGGATCATTATGGATCCGCCGGCTTACGGGCGAGGTCCTTCCGGTGAGATGTGGAAGCTGGAGGATGCGCTGTTTCCACTTGTGGAGAAGTGCGAGAAACTCATTTCCGATGATCCGCTGTTCTTTCTGATCAATTCCTATACGACAGGCCTGTCTTCGATGGTGATCGAAGATATCCTGAGACTTGCCGTGAAGACAAAGCATGGAGGAAAGGTCGTTTCTGAAGAACTGGGACTCCCTTGTTCGAAGATGGATCTGGTGCTTCCTTGCGGAAGTACCGGAAGATGGACGCCGGAGGACTGATATGGAGAATACGCCGAAGATCCTCTATGAAGATAATCATCTTCTTGTGGCCGTGAAACCGGCCGGCGTGCTGTCGCAGAGTGACAGTACGGGGGATCCGGATATGCTGACCCTTCTGAAATCCTATCTTGTGGAGAAATACAATAAGCCGGGAGAGGCGTATCTGGGGCTTCTTCACCGGCTCGACCGTCCTGTCCGCGGTGTGATGGTCTTTGCGAAGACCAGTAAGTGTGCCGGAAGGATCAGTGAACAGATCCGTAACCGCACCATCGAGAAAAGATACCGGGCGATCGTGTACGGTGCTTTTGATGAGGAAAAAAAGGGACAGATCAAGTCGTATCTTAGTAAAGACAGTAGAACGAATCTGGTTGAGGTATTTGCAACGAAAGAAGAAGCGCCGAAGGAGGCAAAAGCATGCCACCTCGATTATGAGGTGGTGGGACAGGGGCGGATCGGCGGAGTTCCGGTATCGCTTGTCCTGATCGATCTTCATACGGGGCGGTCGCATCAGATCCGTGCCCAGCTGGCATCAATCGGACATCCCATCGTGGGAGACCGGAAATACGGAAAGGGGCCGAACCGCTTCGCAGGGGATATTCTGCTGGAGTCTTTCTGGCTGGGACTGGATCATCCTGTAAGTAAGGAAAGGATGGTATTCCAGGTTCCGCTTTCTGACGAGGAACCATGGAGTCAGTTTAAGTAAGAAGTCCGGGTGTTTATCCCCCGGAAGAGATAACGAGACTAGAAACGAGAGGAGATGAGGAAATGGCAGGAGATTTTTCCATTTCTGCCGAACAGCGTGAAGCGAATAAGAAGAAGATCACGGAACTTCTTCTGTCGACCAAGCGTCCCGGTATGGAGCGTCTGGTCGAGTGGATCTGCAACAAGACGGACTTCTTCACGGCGCCGGCCTCGACGAAGTACCATCTGTGTTGTGACGGCGGACTGGCACAGCACAGCCTTCATGTGTATCAGCGGCTGTCTGAGAAGGTTGCCCAGGGTTTGATCTCGATCGAGCCGGATACGGTGATTATCACATCGCTCCTTCATGACCTTTGTAAGGTCAACTTCTACGTGAAAGAGACGAAGAACGTGAAAGAAGGAACGAAGATCAACCAGTATGGTAAGGAGGTGGCCAACTGGGTCGAGAAAGAGGTGTGGGGGATCAAGGACAGCTTCCCTGTGGGACACGGGGAGAAGTCGTGCTGGTATGTCCAGAACTTCATTCGCCTCAAGCCGGAGGAATATGCCATGATCCGGCTTCATATGGGACCGGATAAGAATACCTATCCGGATCCGTTTTCTGAAACTGCGAAGATCTATCCTTCTGTGGTAGCGATCTTCACATCCGACATCGAATCAGCTTACATTTTGGAGGAAAGACAATGATCTACTATGTTGACCAGAACACGAAATCCCAAGGATGCGGAACGAAGGAACATCCTTTTCTGACGATCAGTGCCGCGGCGAAGGTGGCCAGGCCGGGCGACGAAGTCCTGGTTATGCCGGGTGTGTACCGCGAGTATGTCGACCCGATGAACGCCGGTACGGAAGATGCCCGTATCACCTACCGCTCTGTGGAACCGCTGAAGGCCGTAATTACCGGCGCCGAGATCGTGAAGGGCTGGGAAAAATATAAAGGAAAGACCTGGAAGGTTACGATCGATAACGGAATCTTCGGAGCCTATAACCCATACGACACCAGAATCGGCGGAGACTGGTACTTCTGGCATCGTCATCCGCATACCGGATGCGTGTACCTGAATGATGTCGCGCTCTATGAGACGGATGATCTGGATGCCTGCCTCAAGGGAGAGAAGGACGACGCTTCGTGGGAGCCGGAGAATTCCATCTATAAGTGGTATTGCGAACAGAAGGACGGGAAGACGGTGATCTATGCCAATTTCCAGGGAAAGGACCCGAATAAGGAAAAGGTCGAGATCAATGTCAGAAGAAACTGTTTCTTCCCGAGCAGGACCGGTGTCGGATACATTACTCTTTCCGGATTTACGGTCAATAAAGCGGCCACGACCTGGGCACCGCCGGCGGCATTCCAGGATGGTATGATCGGACCGCACTGGAGCCGTGGCTGGATCATCGAGGACTGCGAAGTCAGCCATAGCCGCTGCTGCGGTATTTCTCTGGGTAAATACCTCGATCCTGAGAATGATCACTACTTCACGAAATACCGGGTGAAGAGCCCGACACAGATGGAACGTGATGCCGTATGCCGTGGCCAGTATCACGGATGGCTCAAGGAGAATATCGGTGCGCATATCGTGCGCCGCTGCCATATCCATCACTGTGAACAGACAGGTATCGTGGGCCGTATGGGGTGTGTCTTCTCGATTATCGAGGACAACCATATCCACAATATCAACAATATGATGGAGGTCGGTGGTGCCGAGATCGCGGGCATCAAGCTACATGCGGCGATCGACGTCATCATGAGAAGAAACCATGTGCACCACTGTACGATGGGTATCTGGTGTGACTGGCAGGCACAGGGTACGATCCTGTCGCAGAATCTCCTTCATGACAATCACACGCCGGAGTTTGCCAAGCGTATCCCGGGCACGATCATGAGCCAGGATATCTTCATCGAAGTCGGTCACGGTCCGACGCTTGTGGATAACAATGTCATGCTGAGTAAGGCGTCGCTCCGTCTGGCGACCGAGGGCGTCGCGGTGGTGAATAACCTGATCTGTGGTACTTTCCAGGCGATCGGTGAAGGTACGGACGAGATGGTCGCCGGAAAGAATCAGCCGAGATATACGCCTTATCACTTCCATCACCGGACCGAAGTGATGGGATTCATGAGCATCCTTCATGGTGACGACAGGATCTACAACAATATCTTCATCCAGAAGTGGCCGATCGAGACACGTCCGGAAGACATTCCGGAGCAGTTCTTCGATAAGCAGGAGGTCGGAACATTCCTCTTCGATGAATACCCGACTTATCAGGAATGGATCGATTCCTTCCATCTGAATGAGCCGATGGCCTATGAACACAAGATCATGGAGAAGCATTTCCAGCATCTGCCTGTATGGATCGACCATAATGTCTACTTTAATGGTGCCAAGCCGTGGGCGAAGGAAGAGACGAATCTGGTCGTGAAGCGGTTCAAGGCGACGGCGGATGTGATCGAGAAGGATGGAGAATACGTACTGGTGACGAATGTGATGAAGAAAGTGAAGGAGCTTTCTTGCGGCATTATCAATACGGATATTCTGGGTAAAGCCTTCCAGCCGGATCAGCGCTTCGAGAATACGGACGGTTCGGACATCGTCTTCAATTACGACTATTTCGGTGCCGACAGAGGCGTCATGACGATTGCCGGTCCTTTCGCTGAGGCGAAGGAAGAGTATATCCTGTAATCGGGCTTTTCTTACACGAAACGACACGACGTTCCCGTCTGCGAGCAAGCGGCGGGAACGTTTCTTTGTCATTTTTGACGAAATTCTCTTTATAATATAAAAATTATACTCACAAATGGCTTCGTATGTTATAATGACGGGAGCTTTTGGAAAAGTTGAGGTTTTACTATGTATAAAAAAGTATCGCCGGATATGAAATTTATCGATCGCGAGAAAGAAGTGCTGGCTTTCTGGAAAGCAAATGACATCCAGAAGAAGTCCATCCGCCCCGAGAAGGACGGAACACCGAGTTTTACACTCTATGACGGTCCGCCGACAGCGAACGGCAAGCCGCACATCGGACATATTAAGACCCGTGTTATTAAGGATGTTGTTCCGAGATACCATTCCATGAAGGGTGAGCACGTACAGTTTAAGGCGGGCTGGGATACACACGGCCTTCCGGTTGAACTGGAAGTTGAGAAGATGCTGGGCATCAACGGCAAGCCTCAGATCGAAGAGTACGGTGTGGAGCCGTTCATCAAGAAGTGTAAGGAATCTGTCTGGAAGTATAAGGAAGAATGGGAGCAGATGTCTGACCGGGTCGGTTTCTGGGCGGACATGGAGCATCCTTATGTTACCTACGACAATACGTATATCGAGTCCGAATGGTGGGCGCTTAAGACCCTCTGGGACAAGGGTATGCTCTATAAGGGCCATAAGATCGTTCCTTACTGCCCGAGATGCGGTACGGCGCTGTCGAGCCATGAGGTGGCCCAGGGATATAAGGCGGTAAAAGAGAATTCCGTATTCGTACGTTTTAAGACTGTCGGGGAGGAAGATACCTATTTCGCGGCCTGGACAACGACACCGTGGACCCTTCCGTCGAACGTGGCACTCTGTGTCAGCCCGACAGACGAGTATGTCAAGATCGCGGTTCCGAAGGATCTTGACGGGACAGAGAAGAAAGTCATGTATTACATGGCGGGATGTCTCGTACCGCAGCTGTTCGACGAATATGAGATCCTTGAGAGATATCAGGGAACCGAACTCGTCGGTAAGAAGTATGAAGCGCTTTTCCCGTATTCTGAGAACATCGTGGCCAAGAGCCGGAAAGATGCCTTCAAGGTATGTGCGGACAGCTATGTTACCATGAGTGATGGTACCGGTATCGTTCATATTGCACCGGCTTTCGGTGAGGATGACGCCCGTGTCGGACGCGATAATGACCTGCCGTTCGTTCAGCTGGTTAAGGAAGACGGTACGCTTCCGGATGAGTGCGAGGAATTCGGCGGACTGTTCGTTAAGGATGCCGATCCGCTTATCATCAAGAAGCTCAACATCGAAGGCAAACTTCTGAAGAAGATGCCGTATGAGCACGATTATCCGTTCTGTTGGAGATGCGATACTCCGCTTATCTACTACGCAAGATCTTCCTGGTTCATCGCCATGACAAAGGTCAAGGATGCGCTTGTTAAGAGCAACCGTATGGCGAACTGGTATCCGGAGACGATCCGTGACGGCCGTATGGGTAACTTCCTTGAAAATGTTGTAGACTGGGGTATTTCCCGTGAGCGTTACTGGGGTACACCGCTTCCGGTATGGGAGTGTGAATGCGGACACCGTCAGTGCATCGGTTCGATCGAAGAACTGAAGGCGAAGTCCACTGACTGCCCGGACGATATCGAGCTGCATAAGCCTTATGTGGATAACGTACATGTTACCTGTGAGAAGTGCGGGAAACCGATGACGCGTGTTTCCGAGGTCATCGACTGCTGGTTCGACAGCGGTGCGATGCCGTTCGCCCAGTTCCACTATCCTTTCGAGAATAAGGAATTCTTCGAGTCCCATTATCCGTGCCAGTTTATCTCGGAGGCACTCGACCAGACACGTGGATGGTTCTACTCGCTTCTTGCCATCAGCACACAGCTGTTCGGCAGATCGCCTTTCGAGAATGTTATCGTCATGGGCCTTGTCCAGGATAAGGACGGCATCAAGATGAGTAAGCATAAGGGTAATGTGGTTGACCCGTGGGATATCCTGAACCGTCAGGGCGCCGATGCGGCAAGATGGTATTTCTACAGTGCGAATGCGCCGTGGCTGCCGTCCCGATTTGACCACAGCAACGTGGATAAGATCCTCGGAAAGTTCATGGGAACGCTCTGGAATACTTATGCATTCTATATCCTCTACGCCGAGATCGATCAGTTCGATCCGACCAAGTACAGCCTCGAGTACGATAAGCTTTCCGTTATGGACAAGTGGATCCTGTCTCGTCTTTCTTCGCTGGAGAAGATCGTGGACAGCAAGATGCAGGGATACGACATCACAGGTGCTTCCCGTCTGATGGAGACTTTTGTGGATGATCTTTCGAACTGGTATGTACGCCGTGGCCGTGAGAGATACTGGGGCGGAGATATGACGCAGGATAAGATCAATGCGTTCATGACTCTGTATACGGCTCTCGAGCAGTTCTGCCGTCTGGCAGCGCCGTTCATCCCGTTCATGACAGAGGCGATCTACCAGAATCTCGTCCGTTCTGTAGATGAGAATGCTCCGATGTCTATCCATATGTGCGATTATCCGGTTGCTAATGAAGCCTGGATCGACGAAGATCTGGAGAAGAACATGGACGATGTCCAGCAGATCGTCACTCTGGCTCTGGCCTGCCGTCAGCAGGCGAACCTTAAGATCCGTCAGCCGCTCAGCAAACTCTATGCAGTATGTGAAGATGAGCTTCCTTCCGAGTATCAGACGATCATTAAGGAAGAATTGAATGTGCACGAAGTGCTTTTCCTGAAGGATGCTTCGACACTTGTGGACTATAAGTTCAAGCCGCAGCTGAGAACTCTCGGTAGAAAACTGGGTGCGAAGCTGAATGCTGCGAAAGAAGTGATCGCGGCGCTCCCGGGTAAGGAGACCATGGCGGCTCTTGAGAGGGATGGAAAGATCACGATCGAAGTCGATGGTGAGTCTTTCGAGCTTCTGACAGAAGACCTCCTGGTCGAGAATGTTCAGCCGGAAGGCCTCTCCACACAGGCGGATAAAGGCTTCACCGTATCTCTGGATACGAAGCTTGATGAGGGACTGATCGAAGAGGGATTCGTTCGTGAGATCGTTTCCAAGATCCAGAATCAGAGAAAGAGTTCCGGATTTGAGATCACCGACCGTATCATCGTGACTTATTCCTGTGAGGAGAAGATGAAGGCAATCTTCAGTAAGTATAGCGAGGCCATTGCGTCTGACGTTCTGGCGATTGAGTTCCGCGAAGGGGAGAACGAGGATTCGAGAGAGTGGGATATCAATGGCGAGAAGGTCAAGATCTCGCTGGCGAAGAAGTGAGGTAGTAAGAAGACATGCTGTTTGAGATCATCAGATCAGGTGCCTCTATACCGGAAATCATTATCGAAGTGACCATGCTGATCATGGTTCTGAGTTTTACGTTCTCGAGCCATGAGTTCATGCATGCGTGGGTCGCGGAGAAAATGGGGGACGATACACCGAGACGGCAGGGGCGTATTACGCTGAATCCTCTGGCGCATATCGATCCTTTCGGAACGATCATGCTGCTCCTGGCCGGGTTCGGCTGGGCGAAGCCTGTCCAGTATAACCCCAATAATCTTAAGAAGTATAATAGATGGACGTGCGAACGCCTCATCAGCCTTGCCGGCGTAACGGCCAACTATGTGACGGCGATCCTCGGTACCATTCTCCTGGTGATTCTGGAAGTGGTGTTTATTAAGAATCCGGCAACGAGCGATAAGGGACTTTTGTTCCAGACACTGGTCCTTACTTTCTTCTTCTATCTGACGGAGTATGGATTCCTGTTCATGGCATTTAACCTGATTCCGATCCCTCCGCTGGACGGCTACCGGTTCATTTCGACGTTCGTCCCGTACAAATGGAGACGTATGTTTGATGAGTTCTCACAGTACAGTTACTATGTTTTCTTCGCGCTCCTGCTCATGGGACGTTTCGGAAATATAAACATCTTAAGCCGGCTCGTACGGCTGATCGAGACGCCGTTCCGATGGCCGATCGACAAACTGGCCGATTGGCTATTCGGAGTACTGATATAAATTTCGTATAAATATATAAGAGGTGAACATGGAAAACAAAATCGTACTTTCAGGAACACGTCCTACGGGCAATATCCATTTGGGTAATTATTTCGGCGCCATCGAGAACTGGGTCCGTCTTCAGGACCAGTATGAGTGCTATTTCTTCATCGCGGACTGGCATGCACTGACGACAGGGTATGCCGATACGGATGTGCTCCGTAAGAATACACTGGGCCTTCTTGCCGATATTCTCGCTAGTGGTGTGGATCCGGATAAAGCAACGATCTTCCTGCAGTCCGATGTGAAGCAGCATGCAGAACTTTATCTTCTGCTTGGTATGAATACTCCGCTTTCCTGGCTGGAAAGATGCCCGACCTATAAGGACATGATTGCAAACATGTCTTCTGAGAAAGATATCATGACCTACGGTTTCCTCGGTTACCCGGTCCTTATGGCGGCAGACATCCTGATGTATCGCGCGAATTACGTGCCGGTCGGTGAAGACCAGCAGGCTCACCTTGAGATCACACGCGAACTGGCAAGACGTTTTAACTATCTTTACAAGTCTGAAGTGCTTCCGGAACCGCAGCCGCTCTTTACAAAGGCAAAGGTCCTTCCGGGAACAGACGGAAGAAAGATGAGTAAGAGCTACGGCAATACGATCGCTCTTGCGGATACGCCGGAAGACGTAAAGAAGAAGGTCATGAGCATGATCACTGACCCGGCCCGTATCAGAAAAGATGACCCGGGTCATCCGGATATCTGTACGGTTTATGCATTCCATAAGGTCTTTAATGAGGACAAGGTCCCGGAGATCACGGAACAGTGCAAGGGCGGCTGCATCGGATGTGTGGCCTGTAAGAGGATGCTTCAGGAGAAGATCGCCGAGTTCCATACTCCGATCTATGAGAAGAGAACCGCGCTTCTTCAGGATGAGCCGAAGCTTCTGGATATTCTTCGTGCCGGAAGAGAAAAAGCCGGCAAGAAGGCGGAAGAGACGATCCGTGAAGTCCGGAAAGCCGTCATGATCGGATTCGATGATGTAAAGTAAGCTGAAACAGAGGTCTTGAGGTAGGAACGTGGTATCGGTCAAGGAAAATCCACAGGTCAAGCTTCGGAAATTTGAAGGTCCGCTGGACCTTCTGTTTCATTTGATCGAAAAAAACGATATCGATATCTACGATATCCCGATTGCCGAGATCACGGACCAGTATATGGATTACCTCGAGAAGATGAGTTCGCTGGACATGGAAGTGGCTTCGGAATTCCTCCTGATGGCGGCAACGCTGGTACATATCAAGTCGAGGATGCTGCTTCCGGATCACCGGGCAGGGGAACAGGTTTCCGAACCGGATCCGCGTGAAGAACTGGTGGTCAAGCTTCTCGAGTACCGGCGCTGTAAGATGCTGGCGTCGGACCTCAAGGACCGTTTCCGTGATTATTCGAAATGTACATACCGCCTTCCGATGACGCCGGCCTCTTTAGGTATTGAGATCAAAGAAGCACCGGCACCGGTCGACAGTGATATGCTCGATAAGGGGGTGGAAGAGGTCTGCAGCCGGAATAAGATCCGGTTCGCGGATATCGCTTCCCGTATTACCCATATTCTGAAAAGAGACAAATTCTCCATTCGTGATAAAATAAGATTTGTGTGGAACGGCATTGTGAAGAGAGGAAAGGTATTCTTTCATGAGCTGTTCCCTGTACATCAGGTGGAGAAGATGGACCGTATCGTCGGGTTTCTGGCGGTGCTGGAGCTTCTTCGTGGCGATCAGATCAAGGCGGAGCAGGAGAAACCCTTCGATGTGATTCTGATCGAACCGAAGAAGGACAAACTCGATGAAGAGAGATTCGGTCTGGATCCGACTGTGGAATCGAAGGAGCTGGCCTCGTATGACTGATGGTATGGAGCGTGAAAACAAAATAACGGTTCAGGAGCTTCCGTCGGCATTGGAGGCAATATTGTTCGCGCATGGGGATCCGATCTCAGTGGACCGACTCTGTGAGATCACGGATATGCCGAAGGAAGCTGTGGAAGAAACGCTGCAGCGTATGATGAAGGATTATGAGACGAATCCCTGGGGCGGACTTCTGATCAGGAAGGCAGATGACTGTTATGTGATGTGCACGAAACCTTCGATGAAACCGGTTCTCGAGCGCATGTTCGCGCCCCGTTCGCGTCCGCCGATGTCACAGGCGACATATGAGACGCTGGCGGTCATTGCCTATAACCAGCCGGTGACCCGTGCGCAGATCGAAGCGGTCCGAGGGGTTAGTTCAGACTCGATCGTGAGCCGTCTGATCGAAAGAGGTCTGGTCGAAGAATGCGGTACTCTGGATGCTCCGGGGCGGCCGGCGCTCTTCCGTACGACGCAGCAGTTCCTCCTGGAATTCGGTATCTCTTCGGTATCCGAGATGCCTGCGATGGAACTCATGATGTATAAGACGATCCGTGATCTTCAGGATTCTCTTGAAGAAGCGGCGGGAAATAAAGATGATCGACAGATCTCTATCGAAAACTGGATGGATGATCAAAAAGGAGATGAGACGATATGAATCCGGATGTGAAGAATGAGCCGCTATCCGGCGTAGTGGAACGTATTACCGACTCACTGGACTCCATGAGTAAGGGGCAGAAAGCTATTGCACACTATATTCTCGATAACTACGAGACAGCCGCCTATATGACGGCGGCAAAACTCGGAGAGGCGACAGGTGTGAGTGAATCGACGGTCGTCCGCTTCTCGATGGAACTGGGCTACGAGGGATATCCGCATTTCCAGAAAGTCCTTCAGGAAGAACTGAAGGTGAAATTGACGTCTGTCCAGAGACTGAATGCGGCCAGCCGATTCGCTGATGATGCCTCTGTTCTGAGGTCGATCATGCAGGCGGATATGGACAGCCTCAAGCATACATACGACAATATCGACGAAAGTGCTTTTGCCAAGGCGGTCAACATGATCCTGGAGGCAAAGAAGATCTATATCATGGGTCTTCGCAGCTCATCTCCGCTGTCGTCTTTTATGCATTTCTATATGACTCCGCTGTTCGATGAGGTCAGACATATCCATAGTAACAGTGCCAATGAGGTCTTCGAGCAGATCCTGCCGATCGGGCCGGGAGATGTCATGATCGGCATCAGTTTCCCGCGCTACTCGACCAGAACGATCCAGTCGATGCAGTATGCCCGATCCCGTGGTGCGTCGGTGATCGTCATTACGGATAAGGGTGATACGCCGATGACGGAGAATGCGGATGTGGCGCTGTTTGCCAGGTCGGATATGGCGTCTTTCGTAGATTCGCTGACAGCGCCGTTGTCGCTGATCAATGCACTTCTGGTCGCTCTCGGTATGCACAGGAAGAGCCATATTGAGGCATCTTTCGAAGCGCTGGAGAAACTCTGGAAAGAGTATAAAGTCTACGATACGGGCAAGGACAGGGATCTTGCTGACGAAACGGATGAGGAGGAAAAATCATGAAAGAAGTGATTGCCAGCAGTAAGCTTACGGCGTCAGCATCGATCCGTATCGCGCTGACGAATTCGAGAGAAGAAGAGGCGGATCTTAAGGCGAAACTTAAGGAAGAAAAAATCAGTGCGACAGCTGCCGATTTCGGTGGTGAGTTCATCTCCTCTGTAAGTAAGATTATCGAGAGATGTGTGGTAGCGGCTCAGAGAGAGGGAATCATCGGTACCAGCCATAACGAAGAGGGAGCGCTGGCCGGTGCAGCCAGAGAAGCGATCTCGCAGATCACATCGAAGGCCATCGGTCTCAATGTCGGCGGCAAGATAGGCATCGCGAGGTATAACGACCATATCAGTGTATGCGTGTATTTCGGTATCGGACTTCTGCATCTCAATGAGATCGCCATCGGGCTGGGTCATCGTGCGATCTAATGTAACATGATGAAAAATGAGAAAGAAGAAAACGAACAGGAGTCATAAGGGAGGAAAGAATATGGAATACTATCAGATTGCTATCGACGGACCTTCGGGTTCGGGGAAGTCTACACTGGCGAAAGGAGTCGCGAAGAAGCTCTCCATCTTATATCTTGATACAGGTGCGATGTACCGTGCGTGCGGCCTGAAGGCGATCAAATCCGGTATCGATACGAAGGATAAGGACGCTGTGGAGAAGATGATGAAGGATATCAAGATCGATATCACGCATGAAGACGGCGAACAGCATGTGTGGCTCGATGGTGAGGATGTGTCTTCTGAGATACGTATGCCGGGTGTTTCCGTGGCCGCATCGGATGTTTCGGCGATTCTCTGCGTGAGAGAAGCCATGGTCGATCTTCAGAGGAAAATCTCTGAAGGGAAGAACGTCGTGCTGGATGGCAGAGATATCGGATCGAAAGTTTTCCCGGGTGCGAAGTATAAGTTCTTCCTGGTGGCGGCGGCAGAGGAGCGTGCCAGAAGAAGACTTCTTGAGCTTCAGCAGAAGGGCGTGACCGATACGACATACGAAGATGTACTTCGGGATATCCAGTACAGAGATCAGCAGGACACGACCCGCGCGGCCTCTCCACTGGTCAAAGTGGAAGATGCGATCGAGATCGATACGACCAAGATCAATATCGAAGAAACACTCGACCTGCTTCTTTCCTATATTAAGTGATAAAGATAGGCGGAAGACGGATTTGAGCGGCTGGAAGATCGAACTTGCGAAATCTTCAGGATTCTGTTTCGGAGTGGAGAATGCAGTGAAGACGGCATACTCTGTTATAAAAGAGAATCCGGACCGAAAGATATATATGCTGGGAGAGATCACCCATAACGAGAACGTCGTGGGCGATCTTCTTGCGTCCGGGATGCTTCTTGTACATGATCCGAAGGAAGCGGAAGAAGGAAGTCTGGTCCTGATCCGCGCCCATGGTGTGACCCCGGCCGTGATGGAAGAGCTGAAATCCAGAAATTGTGAGATCATTGACTGTACATGTCCATTCGTGAAGAAGATCCACGATATCGTAAAAGCTGCGGACGAGGAGGGACATCCTGTTTACATTACGGGTACGAAAGGACATCCGGAAGTGGTGGGGATCTGTGGAGAATGCAGACGTGATGTGACCGTAATCTCCTCGTATGACGAGGTCCTGGCGATTCCGCAGATCGAAAAAGATGCTGTTTTCGTCTCGCAAACGACGTTCTCCAGCAAAGAATTCCAAAAAATATGTGAATTTGTGAAGAAAAAAATTGCAAAAAATCAAATATTTGGTACAATATGTTATACGACTGAAAATAGGCAGAGAGAAACTGCGGATCTGGCAGGCCTTTCCGATGTTATGGTAGTCATAGGATCGAAGACCAGCTCAAATACAAAGAAACTCTATGACATATGTTCAGATCGTTGTGCGCTGACTTATCTTGTCGGTGGCGCCGAAGATGTGGAACCATTGCTTCCGGTGTGGAGGGAACGCGAGGTGAAACGGATCGGAGTTACGGCAGGAGCTTCAACGCCGGTGAGTATTATCAGGGAGGTTATCCAAACCATGAGTGAAGAGAACGGGGTAAACAACAATCCAGAGTCTAACGACATCAATTTCGGCGATTACGTAGAGAGCATTCCACAGCTCCGAAAGAACGCTACAGTGAAGGGAGCTATTACGTCCTATGATGGCGATTTCGTATACGTAGATGTCCATGATAAGTCGGAAGGCCGGATCCCTAAGAGCGAGTTCGAACCTGATTTTGACTTCGAGGCGGCAGCAAGCGAGAAGCGTGAGATTGAAGTATACGTAAAGAGCATCCGTAACACGGATATGGGTAAAGAGATCATTCTCAGTAAGTCCCATGTTGATTTCTCCAAGAACAAGGCAGAGATCGAGGCGGCGTATGAGAACAAGACACCGGTAACGGTAAAGATCACAAGCGTAGTGAAGGATGGCGTGATTGCGAATTACGGCGGTGTAGATATCTACATCCACAGAACACAGCTTGAGCTCGGTGTCGTAAATGATCTGGAGAGCTATAAGGGCAAGACACTTGAGATCCTGATCACACAGTTTGATCCGGATAAGAGAAGACTGAGAGTTTCCGGTTCGAGAAGAACACTTCTGAATCAGGAGCGCAAGGCAAAGGCAGAGGAAGTCTGGAGCACGATCGAGAAGGATAAGGAATACGACGGTGTCGTCAGAAGCCTTACTGACTTCGGTGCTTTCGTAGATATTGGCGGCGTGGATGGTCTGATCCATGTTTCCGAGCTTTCCTGGAACCGCATCAAGCATCCGTCCGAGGTCCTGTCTGTCGGTGACGAAGTACACGTATACGTGAAGGATTTCGATCCGGAGAAGAAGAGGATCTCTCTTGGTTACAAGAAGGCGGAAGACGATCCGTTCTACAACATCGAAGAGCGTATCCCGACAGGTTCTATCGTACGCGGTAAGGTCGTTCGCATGTTCCAGTTCGGTGCTTTCGTAGAGCTCGAGCCGAATCTTGACGCTCTGTGCCATATCTCCGAGATCTCCAATGTTCGTCTTACTAAGCCGCAGGAAGTGCTGAAGGAAGGTATGGAAGTCGAGGCTCGTGTTCTCGAAGTAAATGCTGCTTCCAGAAGAATCAGCATCTCTATCAAGCAGGTTAACCCGATCGATCCGCAGCCGCAGGATGAAGAACCGGCCGCTGAGGAAGTGAAGGCAGAAGAGCCGGCAGTAGAAGCTCCGGTTGAAGAAGCACCTGTAGAAGCAGTTGAGGCACCGGTTGAGGAAGCTACTCCGGTAGAAGAGGCTCCTGCTGCTGAGGAGAAGCCGGCGGAAGAGTAAGTCTTACTTACGGATCCATTAGATTGATTGTTTGAATGAAGGACAGTCTCACAAATGAGGCTGTCTTTCTTTTGTTTTCTGCTTATCTGCTGTTTTCTACAAAAGGATTGTGTAATTATCAAACTTCGTTTATAATTTTAGACGTATCGTTGCACATTTCTGATGTGACAGGGTTGTAGAGGTAATTCTATTCAGTTTTTCTGAAAAGAAGAAAGGATGTGTTTTATGGGAAAGAAACATGACAAACGAAAAGTTGTGTCGCTTGCGATTGCACTCGCGCTTGTATGTGGCACGTGGATGCCGGTACTTGCCGGTGAAGGAGATGAGCAGTCGACAGTCGGACCGCAGGTTGTCAGTGGCGATAACGCGGGGACAGCTGTTGTTATCGGTAACATCGATGCAGTAGGAGCAGGAAAGGACGGTCTTAATATCGACGCAACAGAGGGGAAGATCGCCAATGTTACTGTTGGAAGTGTCGTAGCAGATTATGATGATGGCATTTCGATCAGTGCTGATGACGGAACGGTGGGTCTTACTGTTAATGGTGATATTGATTCAAAGTATGGTATTTACTATCAGACTGCAGAGGATTCAACGATCAAAGTCGATGTTAATGGAAGCATCACAGCAAAAGAAGACTCGCTGCTTATGTCGACTAGTGGAAAGACAAAATCTAATGTAACAGTGAACGGTGATCTTACAGCAGGAGGTAATGCGCTTGATTTAGAGTCTAGTGGTACAAGTGTTCATAATGTCACGGTAACAGGTGATGTCACTTCTGAAGGTAACGATAACGATGCAATTGGTTTAGACGCGAATGATGAAAGTGCGATGTCTGTTGATGTGACCGGAAATGTGAGCGGCGTAGGCGGTGGAATTGATGCCAGCTCATATGGTGATAGTAAGATAGATGTTGATGTAACCGGCGGTGTGAGCGGCGGAGAGTATGGAATTGATGCCGACGCATATGGTGATAGTAAGATAGATGTTGATGTAACCGGCGAGAATGCTAATGTTATTGGTGGAGATGCTATCTCGGCTAGTGCCTACGGTAATGCTGAGGTCAACATTACTGTAGAAGGCGATGTGGAAGGAACAGGACGCCGTGTGGCTGAGAAAGAAGACGAAATGCCTGAGGATGAAATGCCTGAGGATGAAATGCCTGAGGATGAAGAGGGTACAGGTTTCGATGATGGTATCGGAATAGATGCAGAGGCATATGGTGAAGGTACTGTGAATGTCACGGTAAGTGGCGATGTTACAGGCAACTTTACCGGTATTCGGGCTGAAGCACGTAGCGTTGAAGACGGTTTTGTTGAACGTCGTGACGATGAACCCTTAAGGCTCTTGGCGCGTGCTGTCCCCGATGCTGATGCTCCGGCTGATGACGATGAAGTGGAAGAGGATGAATCGGAAAAGAGTCCTGCCAGTGTCAATGTGGATGTGTCCGGTGATGTGACCGCAGGTGAACTGGGCGTGAATACCTCTGCAGCCGGTGGTGCTACGATCGATATCCATATCGGAGGCAATCTGACAAGTTCTGGTAACGGTATTCAGCTTTATTCTGGTGGAGAAGATGGAGAAGCTTTGAAACCTGCTGAAGAAAGACCGGTGCTTCGTGCGGCTGCGATTCCGGATGGAGTTCCTGAAGAAGAAGGCGAGCCGGCGAGTGAAGAGGACGAGGATATCTCGGAAGAGGCAGAAGTGCCTTCGTCGATCAATGTCACAATCGATGGTGATGTTACGGCAGAGAATTACGGCGTTATTGCAGATCTCGAGGAAGAGGGTTCTACGGCCGATATTCTGATCAATGGTACTCTTTCGGCAGGTGCTTGCCCGGTTCTGATCGCGAAGGAAGAAGTGGATGCAGAGAGTGGTGTGACTCTGACCGTGTGGAAAATCGTTCCTGGTGAAGATGGAGTTATAGCAAAGGACTCTTTGCCGGACACAGAGGATGAAGAGGATCTGGTGGAGGATGAGAATTTTGAGAAGTCCATCCAGTACATCATTAAGATGGAACAGCCCGAAAAGGGTGGTACCCTCTCCATTGATGGTGTGACGACCAGCCACGATCTGGATGTCGCCCATGAGGGAGAAAAAGTTCTTCTGAAAGTTGATCTTGAAGAAGGGTTCAAAATTACCGGCGCGTTTAACGGCTTGGGTGAGAAAGTTGCCCTGGTTCTTGACGATGATGGAAACTACTATGTGATCGTTCCGAGAGGCGGCGGAGTGTATCTGTCTGTCACACTTGATCTTGAGTCTTATAAAGTCGTTTTCGAGGATGAAGACGGAAATCCTCTTGAGGAAAAGGAAGTTCCTTATGGTGAAACTCCGACATACACCGGACCGAAGCCGACCAAGGAAGAGACAGAAGGATATACCTACGAGTTTGAAGGCTGGAATATCGAACCGAGTCCGGTAACCGGGGATATCACGTATAAAGCAGTATTTAATGCAAAAGCAAAGGTTTTCGACCTGACGTTTGATCTGGGTGGCGGCACACTTGATGGAAAGACGGGTACTGTCACCATTCAAGCGGAGTATGGTTCCACGATTAAACTCCCCGCACCAACTAAGGATGGTTCAGTATTCGGATATTGGAAGGGTTCTCAGTATGAAGCAGGAGCAGAATATCTCGTAACCGGTCCACATGCCTTTACCGCCGTATGGGAAAAGGTGAAAGGTGAAGAAGAGAAGGCTCCTGTGGTAGAGCCGGTTCCGGCACCTGCACCTGCAAAGGAAGAAGCTCCGCAAGCCGAGCCGACGGATACTCCGACGTCAACTCCGACGGCCGCACCTGCATCAACCAATGGCACACCCAAGACCGGTGATGTCGGACGTGGATATGATATGCTTGGCATGACGCTTATGATCGCTGGTCTGGCAGTTCTTGCTTTCGCGGGCGTAAAGGCACTTCGCCGCAGAGAAGAAGAGTGCTGATCACTTGCATAGTAAATCAGTTTAAGTATTGATATGAGGCCGTCTCAAAGTTTTTGAGACGGCCTCTTCCGTATTTGCGATTATATGGTATAATGAAAACAAGAACACATGTTCGATATTGCGCAGGAGGAGAGTTTACGTTTCGATATGGGCCGGGAAGAACTTGGAGAACAGGCAGAAATGATTAAAGACAGAGTATACCTTGCTATCGATCTGAAGTCCTTCTATGCCTCGGTGGAGTGTGTCGAGAGAGGACTGGATCCTTTGAACACGAACCTTGTGGTAGCCGATCCGAGCCGAACAGAGAAGACGATATGTCTGGCTGTTTCGCCGGCTCTGAAGAGTTATGGTATCCCGGGGCGGGCGAGACTCTTCGAGGTCGTACAGCGTGTCGGAGAAGTAAATCAAGAAAGGCGGTTCCATGCTCCTGGACGGGTATTTAGCGGGAAGAGTTATCTTGATTCGGAATTAAGGAGCGATCCGTCACTTGAACTGGATTATGTCATTGCGCCTCCTCAGATGTCACACTACATGAATCTCAGTGCCAGGATCTACGGGATCTATCTTAGGTATGTCGCACCTGAAGATATCTTTGCCTATTCGATAGATGAAGTCTTTATAGATGCGACACAGTATTTGAAGCTGTATGGTATGGATGCGCATACTTTCGCCGGCAAACTGATCCGAGATGTTCTTTCTGAAACAGGGATCACTGCCACAGCGGGGATCGGCCCGAATATGTTTCTTTGTAAGGTGGCGATGGACATCGTGGCCAAGCATATTCCGGCAGATGAAGACGGGGTGCGCATCGCTTCTGTCGATGAAGATGAGTTTAAGCGAGATCTATGGAAACATCGGCCGCTGACCGATTTCTGGAGAGTCGGAAGAGGTATAGCCAGGAAACTTGAGAAGTTCGGCGTGCAGACGATGGGGGATATTGCTCTGATGTCTGCGGATCGGGACAGTATAGGTATTCTTTATCAGCTTTTCGGGAAGAATGCGGAATTACTGATCGACCATGCATGGGGGATCGAGCCGACCACAATGGCAGATGTGAAAGCCTATAAGCCTAGAAATAACAGCCTCAGTTCCGGTCAGGTCCTCAAACAGGCGACAGACTATGCACATACACGCCTGATCGTCTGGGAGATGGCAGATACACTAGCGATGGACCTGGTGGCGAAGGGACTTACTACGGATCAAGTGGTACTGACGATCGGTTATGATCGGGAGAGTCTTGCGGATGGGAAGTACGATGGAGAAGTGACGATCGATTACTACGGTCGGGCTGTTCCGAAACATGCTCATGGAACGGTGAATCTGGATAGACACACTTCGTCTTCCAAGGAGATCACGGAAGCCACCATGGATCTGTTCGACCGTATCGGTGATCCGAATCTTCTGAGCAGGAGAATTACGATCGGAGCCTGTAATGTGATCCGTAAAGAGGATATCCCGGATCAAGCGGCATACAGGCAGATGAGTCTTGAGGATCTTCTGAAAGATCAGGAGAAGATGGAGCAGGAAGAACGGGAGGAAAAGAAGCTCCAGAAAGAGAAACTTCTGGCAGAAACCATGGTGGGTCTGAAGAATAAGTTCGGAAAGAATGCCGTGGTCAAGGCGAAGAATCTTAGTGAGGGCGGCACGGCGATGGAACGGAATGGACAGATCGGCGGACATAAGGCATGAACGATAAATATGAGAGAATACGAAATATGACGAGACCGCAGTATGCGGATCTTCCCCCTATGCCGATCCGGGATCGGGCGGCCCAGTTTTCTCCTTTCGCGGCCGTGGTCGGATATGATGATGCCGTGGCGGAAACGGCGAGACTTACGGATGACCGTGTCGAGTTAACCGGTGATGCTGCCTATGAACTGGATCTCTCGCTGGAGAAACTGCGCTCGCAGATTAGTAAGCGACCGAGTATTAAAGCTGTGTATTTCCTCCCGGACCGAAAGAAAGCGGGCGGCCGCTATGTGGAGAAGACCGGACATGTACGAAGGATAGACGAAGTGGAAGGAGTGCTGTTTTTTGCTGATGGCGATAAGGTAGCCATCTCGGAGATCCGAAGTATCTCTTTCTCCGCGGACGAAGTATAAAGAAAAGGTAAAAGATCCGAGATTATTCTTGACTGTATTTTGAAGTGTTCTGTACTATGGTTTTCGGAAACGAAAAACGAAGTCGAGGTTTTGTTCAATGCTTCAAATCCAGGAAATATCGAAAGAATACATCACGGGTGAACTGCATCAGACAGCGCTGGATCATGTAAGTCTAAACCTTCGGGATAATGAGTTCGTCGCAGTGCTTGGGCCGAGTGGTTCCGGCAAGACGACACTTCTGAACATCATCGGAGGACTTGACCGTTACGACAGTGGTGATCTGGTCATCGACGGAGTATCTACGAAAAAATATAAGGACAGGGACTGGGATTCGTATCGGAACCATACCATCGGATTTGTGTTCCAAAGTTATAATCTGATACCGCACCAGTCGATTCTTGCGAATGTGGAACTGGCACTGACGATATCGGGCGTTTCCAGAGGCGAAAGAAGAAAACGCGCGAAGGAAGCGCTGGAGAAAGTAGGTCTCGCTGACCAGCTGCACAAGCGTCCGAACCAGATGTCCGGAGGGCAGATGCAGCGGGTGGCCATCGCCCGCGCCCTGGTAAATGATCCGAAGATCCTTCTGGCCGATGAGCCGACAGGCGCGCTGGATACAGAAACAAGTCTTGCGGTAATGGAGCTTCTGAAAGAAGTTGCGAAAGACAGACTTGTCGTGATGGTTACGCATAATCCAGAACTTGCTGAGACTTATGCGACACGCATCGTGAAGCTTCGTGATGGAAGGATCACGTCCGATTCCGATCCGCTTGAACTGAACGAAGAATCCCTCGAAGAACCGAAGCATAAGAATATGGGAAAAGCATCGATGTCCTTCCTGACTGCTTTGTCGTTGAGTTTCAATAATCTAAGGACGAAGAAGGGAAGAACGATCCTGACTTCGTTTGCCGGGTCAATCGGTATTATCGGTATCGCGCTGATCCTGTCTCTTAGTAATGGTGTAAACAATTACATCGAGAAGGTGCAGAAAGATACCATGACATCCTATCCGATCCAGATCGAGGCAAAGGCGATGGATATGGCGTCTTTGATTGAAATGGAGAATCGGAATGACGAAAGACGAGAGAATCTGGAACATGGGCTTGATGGCCTTTATGTGGATAATTCGACATTCGAAAACGCCTCGACGATATCTCTGAATATCAAGCATAATAACCTGACTGAGTTTAAGAAATATCTTGATGATCCAAACAGTGAGATCCATAAATATGTCGGTGAGAACGGAATCGTCTATTCTTACTATGTACCTTTTACGGTATACTCCTACGATCCGGATGGTGAACTGATCAATCTGGATGGAAGTACGCTTGCTGAAGAGCAGAATCGCCGCTCGGGAGGCCGTGGATTCATGTCCGGGCTTCTGGATACACCGTCGGTGGAGAATATGTCGGAGATCATGGCCGGCACAGATGGTTCTCTGATCAGTGCAACGGTCAAAGAGAATTATGAGCTGGTTTATGGTGAATGGCCGGATACATATGATGAGATCGTGCTTGTGCTGGATCCCAACAACGAAATCAGCGCATTTACACTCTATGAGATGGGATTTCTTCCGAGAGAAGAATACAGAGAGATCATCAGGAAACTTCGGAAATCCGAGATGGTCACATTTGATGTGAAGAAACTGGATTATGATGAAATCATGCAGCACGTTTTCTATCTTATTCCTGCCTGTGACTCCTATGTGAAAAAGGAAAGTGGATTCTACAATGAAATCCGTGAAGGGGATAAGGAGTTCTCTTCTGTTCTGGAGAAGGCCATACCGCTTAAGATCAGCGGTATTATACGCTTGCAGGACGGGGCAGATGTCTCTCCGATTCGCGATGCGATCGGTTATACATGTGAACTGACAGAGTATCTGATCCATTACGCGCAGAGCAGTGCGCTTGTTGCCGATCAATTCGCCTCTTCGGACAAAAGTGTCATAAACGGTGCCAGATTCGCTCCGCCGGATGAGGCCGGGAAAATCGAAGACGCGAGAAACTGGCTCTCGAGATTATCCGTTTCGGAGAAGGCGGATTTCTTCCGTGAGCTGATGGAAGCGTATTCCTCCGGGAATCCGGATGGTGACTCACAGATGATCGAGATGACGGACAGCGAACTGGCAGAGATGCTCGACCGTTTCCTTCAGAATACGGATGAGAATCTGGATGAGCAGCTTCTTTATATCTACGACAACTATATTTCGGTCGGGACATTCGAAGAGAATATGACGAACTTTGGGTATATCGATCGGGAGACCCCGACGTCCATCAATATCTATGCGGACAGCTTCGAAGGGAAAGAGGGCATCACATCCTGTATCGACAAATATAATGAGGCGGCAACAGAGGAGGATGCAATCATATATACGGATTACATCGGTCTTCTCTTGTCTTCTGTTACGAGGATCGTAAATGTGATTTCGTATGTTCTGATCGCATTTGTCGCGGTATCCCTTGTCGTTTCGTCGATTATGATCGGTATCATCACGTATATTTCGGTCCTTGAGCGGACGAAAGAGATCGGAATCCTCCGTGCCATAGGTGCCTCGAAGAGGAACATCTCGCAGGTGTTTAATGCGGAGACTTTCATTATCGGGCTTCTTGCCGGACTGTTCGGCATCGGGATCACGCTGCTTCTTCTGATACCTGGGAATGCGGTGATCAGGAGTGTGGCCGAATCTTCGGAGGTAAGAGCACAACTCCCTGTCTTAGGAGGGATGTCGCTGGTGGCGTTAAGCGTGATACTGACGCTGATTGCCGGATTCATCCCTTCAAAGAAAGCGGCGAAGAAGGATCCTGTCGCTGCGTTGCGTACGGAATAAAGCCAATCCCGGATTCGGCAATGGAAGAGGGCGGCTCGATAGTTCGGGCGGCCCTCTTTGCTATGTAACAAAACGGAAAGATGATCAGAGAAAAATAGCAGTATTTTGACATAGATGCTTTTCGATCCGAATAGTTTGTTCTTCAAAAGGTTCGAATATCAGTATAAAACGAATTTGATAATATGTTGCAAATGCTTTACAGATATTACAAATGTGTCACATTGGTTTGCAGAGAGGATTCGTTGCGGTATAATTACAATGAAATAGCGTGTGGGTGGAAAACTGGACGCGTAGGAGGACGAATTTGGATAGAAAGACACCACAACTGAATAAGAGCGAGGAGATCCGCAAACTGAATGCAGAACGGAGATTGCGCCGTTCGCTTAAGATGACGTCGATCATGCTCGTGATGTCTCTGATCATCATTCTTTTCCCGATCGTTCCGCTGGGCCATGCTTCGGACATCTGCCTGCAGGTTCCTTCTGAACAGACGCTGGCTCCGGTCGAGAGCATGGGAGCTCCGCAGACACTGCGTGTTACGACCAGGGGAAATGATACTGCCGACCGTATCGAAGAAGCCCTGAAGAATGATACTTTTGTTATCTCTGAACATACTGACAGGGATGGACGGGCTGTTGAGATGCTTGATGCTTCTGCGTTTAATATCTGCTCACAGATCGTTTATGTGGCCTCATCTCGTACCACGGTCTATATGCAGCCGGATACGAGTTCCGAAATCGTGACTTCGCTGCCCTATGGTGAAAGGGTCATGCGTACCGGTATCGGTTCGGCGTGGTCACGTATTGAATTTATCGTTAATGTGCCGGGAGCCGATGAAGAAATCGTAGAGAAGACTTTCTACGGTTATGTCCTTTCGGAAAGCCTGACGATGGATCAATTGGCGACACCTACTCCTGTGCCGACAGAAACTCCGACTCCTACACCGACTCCGGTTCCTAAGGAAAATACTCCGACACCGACTCCGGTTCCGGAAAAGCAGGAAGAACCCAAGGCAACGGCTACACCGGAACCGACTCCGACACCTGAACCGGAAGAACCGGCACCGACAGCAACGCCTGAACCGACGATCGGTGAATCTGAAATGAGTGGTACATTCTATTCACTGGGCGGCGTAAATGTCAGAACAGGTCCGAGCACCGATTTCTCAGTAATGGATCAGCTTTCCAGAAATGATTCGGTCACAGTCGTAGCCGTGACGGATAACGGCTGGTATAAACTGGACAATGGTGGTTATGTCCGCTCCGATCTGGTTGACTCTCAGCCTATCATTGAAGAAACAGAGCCGGTAGAGACGTCAACGGAAGAATCATCAGAATATGCTGAAACGACCACCACTTCGGAAACGACTCAGGATCCGGATGAACCTTCGGAGAATCCGACACGAACCGCGAACCTGAATCCGGATATTCCGGATCCGAGTTCCTGTGATCTGCTTACCTATGCCCGTGCATTTGTAGGTATTCCGTATGTATGGTCCGGTGCGGATCTGAGCGGACTTGACTGCTCTGGCTTCGTATCCTATGTGTATGCACATTATTACCATTACTCGCTTCCGCATCAGTCGGCCATGATTGCTGAACTGGGTACAGAAGTTACGGATGGAGAGATTCTTCCCGGCGATGTGATCTGTCACGATTATAACGGTGACGGACGGGTCGACCATGTCAGCCTCTATTGTGGAGACGGTGTGGTGATCCATGCATCGACCAGCTGCGGCGGTATCGTCGAAGACTGGTATCCGATGAGTGCAATGGTTACGATCCGACGCTTCGTATAAGAATCCGGATCAAATCAGAATACTGCCAAGTCTTTCCAGTGCCTCTTCGTACATCGGTACGAGGAGGTACAGGTTTTCTTTGAGGATACTCTCATTTGCCTGATGACACTGGTCCTGTGCCCAGAGAAGCTGTGGCCCGAAGGCGACAATATTCGGCATCGTTCTGGCATAGGTGCCTCCTCCGATGGCGATGGGAGCGGCCGGCTCTGATAATGCTTTCTCACGGGCTTCCTTCTCATCCGGAAGATAAGCAAACAGTTCCCGGTACTCGGCATAAATGTCAGTAAGAGCGGCGATCTGACGGGAATCCTTATCCTTAAACAGAGGCGGCTGTACGCCGTCGTCTACGACGGTAACACCGAATTCGGAGGCGATCTCCGTAAGCCTGGTCCGGACATCTTCGTCGGAGAGGGTGACAGGGAAGCGGATATCCACATGGAGATCGGCCTGGTCTTTATTGATGTGAACGATTCCGACGTTGGTTGTCATCTTCCCGGAAACATCTTCAGGGAAGAAGCTTGAAAATGGTGTTTCCGAATCTGTACAGAAGTATTTTTTCATGAGAAGAAGAAGAGGAGAACCGGAAACGATGGTGTCGGGCAGTTTCGGAAGGATCTTCTCGATTGCGTTTATGCCGAGGTCAGGATGAGAGGCATGCGCCTGGACACCGTCCGCACAGATGCCGATATCATTGATCAGATCCACGCATTCACAGTAGGCCGGAACCATGTTGGCGGCACTTCCGGCATGAAGGGTGTAGTCTTCTGTTACGGGAGCCTTAAAATGCATCTGGTAGATGCCTTTCTCTGCGAAAATGCAGGGGAATTCGGCGTCAGGCGTAAATCCGATAGAGGGAAGCTCCTCGGTTTCGCAGTAGCGTTCCATGCAGGAAGAACCATGTTCTTCATCTGTACCGACAACAAGACGTACGCGGAAATCAGGATCCGGATGGTTTTCTTTAAAGCGGAGCATAGCCATATATGTGGCGGCTACCGGTCCCTTGTCATCGACGACGCCGCGTCCGCGGAAATACTCGTCATCCCATGAAAGTGTAAAGGGCTCCGTTTCCCAGCCACGGCCTTCCGGAACCACATCGAGATGACCCAGCACCGCCAGAAGCGGCCCACGGGTTCCCCATTGGACGTATCCGGCCTTGTTTCCGACATTCTCCGTGATGAAACCGTCGGATGCGGCGCGATCAAGAAAAAAGGTCAGAACCTCTTTCGGATATCGGCCATACGGGGCACCCTGTTCAGGTTCTCCCTTGACGCTCGGAATCGCTATCAGGTCAGAAAGAAGTGCGGTAAAATCACGGATTTCCTGTTCGGTAAGTCTTTTCATGAGAGTTTTTCCTCGATTTTCTGTTTGAATTGCCGTTTTTGGACGATTTTCTTTCGAAAAGCTCTTGCCAATACGACTTCTTCATTGTATCATTTGAAAGGCTAAAAATCACACAAGGGTATAGCTTTTGTTCTCCGGATGACCGGAGTGAACCTTGTGGAAGAACAAACAGGAGGATTTTTTATGTCAACTATTTCTATGAAGCAGCTTCTTGAAGCAGGTGTGCATTTCGGTCATCAGACACGTCGCTGGAACCCGAAAATGGCAGAGTATATCTTCACGGAGCGTAACAACATCCACATCATCGATCTGCAGAAGACAGTGAAGAAGACAGAGGAAGCGTATGACTTCGTTCGTTCTATCGCTGCTGACGGCGGTAACGTTCTCTTCGTCGGTACGAAGAAGCAGGCTCAGGATTCCATCGCGGAAGAAGCTGTTCGCTGCAATATGTTCTTCATCAACAACCGTTGGCTCGGTGGTACACTCACAAACTTTAAGACAATCGAGAAGAGACTGGCTCGTCTTGCTGAACTGAAGACCATGTCTGAGGACGGTTCCTTCGATCTTCGTACGAAGAAGGAAGTTGCGAAGCTTAAGCTCGAGATGGAGAAGCTCGACAAGAACCTCGGCGGTATTCAGGGTATGAAGAGACTTCCGGCCTGCCTGTTTATCGTAGACACGAAGAAAGAGCACCTGGCTGTTGCGGAAGCACGCCGTCTGGGTATTCCGGTAGTAGCTATCGTAGATACGAACTGTGATCCGGAAGAAGTTGATTACGTTATCCCGGGTAACGATGACGCGATCCGTGCGGTGAAGCTCATTGCGGGCCATATGGCGGATGCGGTTCTCGAAGGCCGTCAGGGCGAGCAGCTCGACGTTCCGGCTGAGGAAGCGGAAGAGGTATCTGAGGAAGTGGCTGAGGAAGCAGTTTCTGAGGCTCCGGCTGAAGCATAATCAGTGCTTCGCACATATCGAAATGATAAATTATTAATTCGGAGGATATAACAATGGCTGAAATTAGTGCTGCACAGGTTAAGGAACTTCGTGATATGACAGGTTCCGGTATTATGGATTGTAAGAGAGCTCTTCAGGCGTCTGAAGGCGATATCGAGAAGGCGGTTGCATGGCTTCGTGAGAAGGGCATCGCTAAGGCTGAGAAGAAGTCCGCCAGAGTTGCTGCTGAGGGTGCAGTAATCGCTAAGATCGCAGACGACAAGAAGTCCGGTGTTCTCGTTGAGATCAACATTGAGACAGACTTTGCTGCAAATACAGATAAGTTCAAGGCTTTCGCAGATGCAGTAGCTACTCACATTCTTGCTAAGAAGCCGGCTTCTATTGAAGATCTTATGGCTCAGACACTTTACAACGATGATTCCAAGACAGTAGAGCTTTTCCAGAAGGAAGCTATCGCGGATATCGGAGAGAATACTTCTATCAGAAGATTCGTAGTATATGAAGTAGAGGGCAACGGCGCGGTTGCTTCTTACATCCATATGGGTGGTAAGATCGGTGTATTCGTTGATCTTGCAACAGAAGATGATTCCGTTATCGCTAAGGCTGAGTTTGCTGACTTTGCTAAGGATATCGCCATGCAGATCGCTGCTGCGAATCCGAAGTGGCTCACACGTGAAGACGTTCCGGCTGCTGAGATCGAGAAAGAAACAGAGATCATCATTAACAAGAACCTCAACGAAGGCAAGCCGGAGAAGATCATCAGAGAGAGAATCCTTCCGGGTAACATCGAGAAGTTCTACAAAGAGAACTGCCTCGTAGAGCAGGAATTCGTTAAGGATGATTCCAAGTCCATCGCTACATACATGAAGGAGAGATCTTCCGCTATGGGTCAGAACATCTCCATCCGCCGCTTTACCCGCTTCGAAATGGGTGAGGGTATTGCCAAGAAGGAAGAGAACTTTGCTGAAGAAGTTATGAAGCAGATCCAGTAATCTTCGTTACAGATTTAGAAAATGAGAGAGACAGTTGTGTATCAACTGTCTCTTTTTTATTCTGTAAAGTCTTTCCCTTGATTTGATTTTTGTTACAATAGTATTCGGAAAAAAGAAAGAAGAGAGGAACAAGAGGCTATGAAGATCCTGATCGTGCGTCATGGTGACCCGGATTATGAGGGCGACTGTCTGACCGAGCTGGGGAAACGGGAAGTCGAGCTGCTATCTGAGAGAATGAAGAACATACATGCAGATGCCTGTTACTGTTCTCCTTTGGGGAGAGCGAAGCAGACTGCGGAGCCGTGCCTTCGGAAGATGGGCATGGAGGCAGAGGTGATGGAGTGGCTTCGGGAGTTCGCACCGAAAGTCCAGCGCCCTGAGAAACTCGGTGTGGCCTGGGACTGGGTGCCGGGTGACTGGATGACGATGCCGGATGCTTTCGATTTCGACAAGTGGACGGAATACCCGGCCTTGAAGGAAGCACATGTACGTGAGGAGCGTGATTGGGTCTATGCCGAGTTCGAGAAACT
Organism: Clostridia bacterium; assembly: GCA_016281535.1. Classification (GTDB taxonomy): domain Bacteria; phylum Bacillota; class Clostridia; order Saccharofermentanales; family Saccharofermentanaceae; genus Scatonaster. Next base: position 40,857 of record JAEEIT010000131.1, read on the forward strand.
TCTCGAGAAACACGGCTATAGAAAAGAAGGAAAGTGGTTCCGGGCGGAGCGTCCGAATAACGATACGATCGTGCTGTTCTGTCATTATGGGCTGGAGGCGGTGCTCCTGTCGTATCTTCTGAACCTGTCGCCGTTTGTTATGTGGCATGCCATGATGGCAGCCCCCACCTCCGTGACGACTGTCGTGACCGAGGAGCGAAGAGAAGGGATCGCCCAGTTCCGGATGCTGTCTTTCGGAGACTGTTCGCACTTGCTAAATGCAGGTATGGAACCCTCCTTTTCGGGCCGTTTCCGGGAGTGCTATACGAATGAATATGAGAGAAAAGATTAAAAATCGAAAAAATCGGTCTTTTGTCTTTTCAGAATTTGGAATTAACGATACAATTATTTCTATATAGGAAACAGTGGAGGAAAAGCTTATGAGCGAGCCTGTCTATAAGAGGATCCTTCTTAAGATCAGCGGAGAAGCGCTGGCCGGTGAGAAGAAGGTCGGTATTGATGATGAGACCGTCAAGAAGATCTGTTCGGAAATCAAGAAAGTGGCGGATCTCGGCGTTGAGGTTGCCGTTGTCGTCGGAGGAGGTAACTTCTGGAGAGGCAGATCCAGCGAGAACATGGACCGCGTTACGGCTGACCACATGGGAATGCTTGCCACGTTGATGAATGCGCTGGCTATCTCTGATGCACTTGAACAGGAAGGGGCAATCACACGTGTCATGTCAGCTATAGATGTCCGGCAGATGGCGGAACCGTATATCAGGAAGCGCGCGGTCCGTCACCTCGAGAAGAAGAGAATCGTCATCTTCGCTTGTGGTACGGGTAACCCGTTCTTCAGCACAGATACAGGAGCGGCACTCCGCGCGACGGAGATCGAGGCCGATATCTTCTGTAAAGCCACGATGGTGGACGGTGTGTATGACAAGGATCCGCACAAGTATCCGGATGCGGTGAAGTATAAGACCATCTCTCATGACGAGGTCTTAAGCAAGAATCTCAAAGTCATGGATGCAACTGCCGCTGCGCTTTGCCGTGATAATCAGACGAAGATCATGGTTTTCTCCATGGAAGAACCGGGAAATATCGTCCGGGTCGTACTGGGCGAAGATATAGGAACGATCGTCTGCTGATCGTATTATCAGATTGAAGGAGGAATGAACTATGCCAATGCAGGAAATCACGAAAGATGTATACGCCTTTTATGAGGATCGTATGAAGAAGACCATTACGAACCTTCAGGAGAATTTTAATGCGATCCGTGCCGGCCGTGCGAATCCGCACGTACTCGACCGCATCACCGTGGACTACTACGGAACACAGTCCCAGCTGAATGCTGTTGCGAATATCCAGGTACCGGAGCCGAGAATGATCACCCTGACACCATGGGATCCGTCCATGCTCCGTGAGATCGAGAAAGCGATCCAGTCTTCTGACCTCGGCATTAATCCGAGTAATGACGGTAAGATGATCCGTCTGGTATTCCCGATCCTTACCGAGGAACGCCGTAAGGAACTCGTGAAGAGCGTTATGAAATATGGTGAAGAAGCGAAGGTTGCGATCAGAAATATCCGCCGTGAGGGTATTGATAAGTATCGTGGAATCCATAAGAAGAAAGAACTGACAGATGACGATCTGGCAGATTTTGAAGAGCAGATGCAGAAACTCACTGACCGCTATGTGAAAGAGGTCGACAAGTGCTGCGAAGCGAAGCAGAAGGATCTTATGGAAATCTGATCTTTCAGGATCGAATTGCTAAAATCAAGGGTGTCTCGGACTCAGTCTTGATAGGAGACACCTTCTTTTTATGAGGAAAGGTATGCGACAGGAAGAATCAAAGTTCCCGTTATTCTCGAAGAAAAAGCAGGCGGAGGTGGATCCGTCCGAACTGAAGATTCCGACTCATCTTGCGGTCATTATGGATGGCAATGGAAGATGGGCGAAGAAGCGTATGCTTCCGCGTTCTGCCGGGCATCGGGCCGGAGCGGATAATCTGAAGACTCTATGTAAGAACTGTGGTCACTACGGGATCAAGTATGTGACTGTATATGCATTCTCGACAGAGAACTGGTCGAGACCGGAAAGTGAAGTCCATACTCTGATGGAACTCTTCGTTGAGTATTTCGACCGTTACGATCCCGAGCTGGAGAAGGAAGGGATCCGTGTCCGCTTCAGCGGGGATATCGCCGCACTTCCGCAGAATGTCCAGGATGTCTGCAGGCGTGCCGAGGAAGGCAGTAAGCACAGAGATAAGATGACACTGATCGTGGCCTTTAATTACGGAGGCAGAAGAGAAATCATTCAGGCGGCACAGAAGCTGGCGGAGAAGGTAAAAGCCGGTCAGATCCGAAGCGAGGATATTACGGAAGAGCTGTTCGCACAGAATCTGTATCTGCCGGATGTACCGGATCCGGATCTGATCATCCGTCCGAGCGGAGAAGAGAGGACCTCGAATTTCCTTGTATGGGAAGGTGCCTACTCGGAACTGTGGTTTTCGGATGTGCTGTGGCCGGATTTCGGCATGAAGGAATTAACCGATGCCCTGATTGCGTATACGAAGAGAGACCGTCGATTCGGAGGGCTTTCGCAGGAAAAGAAGGGTGAAGAGTAATACATGAAACAAAGGATCATTACAGGCGCTATATTCACGATCGTAGTTCTCGCACTGGTACTGCCGGCTTATTTCGTTCCGGCGGTCCTTCTGCTGTTTACGGGGATCGTGACTGTTCTTGCTCTTTATGAGATGATCAAGGCCGCTCGTGAGACGGAGAAAGAAATGTCCGCGGTGGTTACGGTGATCGGTGGATTCTTAAGTTTTCTGCCGCTGGCTATATGGGCATATAAGGGTACACCGTCACAGGGTTTCACACTCTATGCACTGGTGACCTTGATCTACTGTTTCATTACGACGATGATCCCGCCGCTTCTGAAAGAACATCCGGAGGCGATCCGTTCGGGTTTCGCATCCTCACTCATCATCATGTATATCTCGTTCCCGATTGCGTGCACTCATGTCATGATGTATCTCATGCCTAAGGGCTGGTTCTTCGTGGTGATTGGCCTTTTCGCTCCGTGGATCTCGGATACTTTCGCGTATTTTTGCGGGTCATTCTTCGGTAAACACAAGATCGTTCCGCATATCAGCCCGAAGAAGACGTGGGAAGGATGCGTAGGGGGAGCGCTCTTTACGGCGATTCTGACGACAGCATTCTTCGCCTTTGTACTTAAGAATGTCATCGAAGTGAACATGCCGTTCTGGCTCTTTATCGTACTGGCATCTGTTTTCGGGTTCCTGCTTTCCTGCGTGTCCCAGCTGGGTGACTGGATGGCTTCGAGTATCAAGAGACTTGTCGGTATTAAAGATTTCGGTAATTTCATGCCCGGACACGGCGGCATCATGGACCGCTTCGATAGTGCATTCTTTACCCTGCCTGTTGCGCTGGGACTTGCATTTGTGGTGTATTGGGGAGGCGGCGCATGAGACAGCTCTGTATTCTGGGTTCTACCGGTTCGATCGGTACGCAGACACTGGAAGTCGTCAGAAACTTCCCGGAAGAATTCCGTGTGATTGCCATGACCTGTGGCGGTAATATTGCGCTTCTTTCTGAACAGATCAAGGAATTCGCTCCGGCATATGTCAGTGTGTCCACAGAAGAGAAGCGTAAGGAGCTGCTCGGGATGCTGCCGTCGGATGCTTCTGTCGAAGTGCTCTGTGGAGATGAAGGAAATATATCGTGTGCGACACTTCCTGAAGTAGACTGTGTCGTGGCTGCGATGGTGGGAATGAAAGGTCTTCCTTCTGTGGTCGCTGCGATTTCGAAAGGGAAAGATATTGCACTTGCGAATAAAGAGACACTTGTGGCCGGCGGATCTGTTGTCATGCCTCTCATCAAAGAAAAGAATGTTGCACTTCTGCCTGTAGATTCCGAACACTCGGCGATCTGGCAGTGTCTGATGGGGCAGCCGGAGGGGTCTCTGAAACGGATCCTGCTGACTGCTTCGGGAGGCCCGTTCCGGGGATTTTGCCGTGAACAGCTGGAGAAAGTGACGATCAGTGATGCACTGGCACATCCGACGTGGAAGATGGGCGGTAAGATTACGATCGACTCGGCGAGTATGATGAATAAAGGCCTGGAGATCATCGAAGCTTCCTGGCTCTTCGACGTCCCGGTTGACCGTATCGAAGTGGTGGTTCATCCGCAGAGCATCGTCCATTCCATGATCGAGCTGAGGGATGGCTCGGTACTGGGACAGATGGGTTTCCCGAATATGATGATGCCGATCCAGGTCGCACTGTTCTATCCGAGAAGAAGTGAATGTATCTGCAGGCCATTCTCTCCATTCGACACAAGCTCCTGTAACCTGACTTTCGAGCCGTGTGACCGGAAAGTATTCCGTCTGGTAGATATGGCGTACTATGCGGGAAGATGTGGTGGAACACTGCCGGTTGCCATGAATGCGGCGAACGAGGTCGTGGTCGCGGATTTCCTTTCCGGCCGTGCCTCTTTCCTGGATATCGAGAGAACCGTGGAACAAGTTATGGAGAAACATGAAGCCGAGGGTGTGATCAAGAAGCCGTCACTGGAAGATATTTTTGCTGTGGATGCATGGGCAAGAAACCTGGCATCTGCGATGAGAAAGTAAGGAGAAGGTCCGAAATATAATGTCACCACAGAGTATCATCATATGTATATTAGGCCTGGGAATCCTGGCAGCCGTTCATGAACTGGGGCACTTCTTCGTGGCCCGGCTTCTAAAGATCAAAGTCTATGAACTGTCGATCTTCGTCGGCCCGAAGCTTTTCTCGTGGAAAAGAAACGATATCGAATACTATATCCGCATGATTCCGCTTGGTGCCTATGTGCGGTTCTCGGATATTGATGAAGAAACGGGGGAGCTTCTGGATGATAATCCGGAGAACCTGATCAATCAGGCCAGATGGAAGCGGCTGATCGTGTCTTTGGCGGGTCCTTTCATGAATGTTGTGCTGGGTGTGATCATCTTCATGATCTGCTTCTCGAATTTCGGTTTCCTGGCACTGCATCAGGATGTAGTCGTTCCGGGAACCCAGGTGGCATCTACACAGATCGAAGAAGGAGATACGATTCTGAAAATGAACGGGCAGAAGGTATTCTGCCAGATGGATCTTTCTTATTACCTCAGTCAGGTCAATAATGTTGATTCAATCGAACTTCAGATGAAGTCGGCCCGGACAGGCGAGAAATACGAGGTCACACTGGTTCCGAATATCACCGACCAGTATATGCTCGGAATTACGCATTATGCCGATCTGGATGAGAATAACGGCTGGAAGGTGACGTATGTGGATCCGGCACAGAATGACGGAAATCCGATGATCAAAGAAGGAGATTCGATCCTTTCTGTCGGCGGGGTGGATGTATCTGATCCTGAAATATCAGATGTTGTCCGAAATTCCGGAGGACAGCCGTTATCGATCCGTCTGATACGTGACGGTAAGGAAGAGACCATCGAGATGAAAGCAATCATGGTCAAGAGTTCTAATCTGCGCGGGATCTACCTGAAGGATGGAAAGGGATTCATGGAGTGTCTGCATGAAGCGATCGTGTTCCCGATCTCATTCATACGGATATCCATCGATTCACTTGCGCAGGTCTTCGCCGGGAAGGTGCCGGCATACGATGTCGTATCCGGTCCGGTGGGTATCGCTTCTGTAGTGTCAGAAGTGGTCGATGCCCCGAAGGTGGAGAGCTCGGAGAAGACCGAGATGCTTCTTATTCTGGCCGGAGGTATCTCCACAGGCCTTGCTTTTACCAATATGCTCCCGATCCCGGGACTGGATGGAAATGCAATCGTACTGACTCTGGTAGAGATGATCCGTGGTAAGAAACTGTCGAGAAAGTCGGAACAGGTGATCAATGTGATCGGCTTTGTTGCGATCGTCGCACTGGTGATCTTCGCACTGGTGTCGGATATTATGAGGCTTACGAGGTAAAGATATATGATTACGCGTTTTCAGACGAATCAAGTATATGTCGGAAGTGTGGCTGTGGGCGGAGACGCACCGGTGGCGATCCAGTCTATGAATAATACGGATACCCGGGATGTGGAGTCGACTGTAAGGCAGATCGAGGAACTTGCTTCCTGCGGATGTGATATTACGCGCGTGGCGGTCCTCAATATGGAGGCTGCAGAAGCGATCGGTGAGATCGTGAAGAGAAGTCCTCTTCCTGTAGTGGCAGACATCCATTTCGATTATCGTCTTGCTTTGGAGGCCATGAGAAACGGGGCGGCCAAGATCCGTATCAATCCGGGCAATATCGGTGGTATGGACCGGGTTCAGGCGGTGGCGAATATGGCGAAAGAAAGAAGTATCCCGATCCGGGTCGGAGTCAATTCCGGATCGATCGGGAAGGATATGCTGGAGAAGTACGGAGGCGTGAATGCAGATTCCCTGTCTGCCAGTGCTCTTTCGTCCATTCAGATATTGGAGAAATGTGGTTTTCGTGATATTGTAGTCAGTATGAAATCATCTGATCCGCTGCTTACTGTGGAGAGTTACAGAAGGCTTCGTGATCAGGTTCCGTATCCTTTCCATGTCGGTGTAACGGAAGCCGGTACCCTTCGGGAAGGGATCATCCGCAGCAGTGTCGGGATCGGTGCGCTGCTTGCGGAAGGAATCGGTGATACGATCCGTGTTAGCTTAACGGACGAACCGAAAGAGGAAGTCTATGCTGCGATCTCGATCCTCCGCGCACTGGGATTGCGTAAGGGAGGAATGAGACTTGTTTCCTGCCCGACTTGCGGACGTACCATGGTACCGCTGATCGAAGTAGCGAAAGAGGTAGAAAGCAGGATAAGGGATCTTCCTTATGATATGACTGTTGCCGTGATGGGATGTGCGGTAAACGGCCCGGGTGAGGCGAGAGAGGCGGACGTCGGGATCGCCGGAGGTGTGGATGAATTCCTGCTGTTCCGTAAAGGCGAACCGATCGGTAAAGTTCCGAAAGAGCGGGCTGTGGATGAACTGATCCGAACCATCGAAGAAATGAATAGTGCCAAGAACGGTTGACCGCTAAAGGTCAATGGAAGGATACGATTAAGATGACTTTGTACGAGTTTGTAAGAAGGGCTTCGCACGATGAGCGACTGGCGGAGTCGGCCTTAGCTATACCCGCAGATGTGACTTCGGTCCGCGTTTGTGAGCATGCAACAGGTATGGAACTGGAGCTTCAGCTTGCTGCGCCGATCCTTGATGATGCTGCGCTGCTCAATATGGAGAGATGCCTGAAGAACGTGCTTCATGTGTCCCATGTTCGTATGTATATCCGGAATCTGGACGGTGAATACGGTCCTCTTTCTATGCCTGCGGTATGGAACTGGATCTGCTGGGTCATGAAACAGAAGACACACGGAGGCATCTACGTCGATGCCATTTCTTCTTCTGAAGAGGAGATACGTATCCTGCTTCACGAAGAAATCTCCGATGAGGACAAGGAAGAGATCCGTGTGTTCCTGACCTCTTTTATGTCTGAATACATATTCATCAAGAAGTCATATCGTATGAACTTTGTGAAAGAGAATACGGTAGCCGGAAGCGATAAAGTAACAGAGCCGCTGACCACTTCGGAAACAGAGCCGGCTTCCGATACGGCATCGGATCCGGATTATTATCTGAATCAGATGAGGGAACGGGCTCGTTCTCTGGCTAAACAGTCCGTGAATAAAGCCGTATCCTCCGAAAAGGAAGCATCCGGAACGAAGAAAAAAGAAGCGAAAAAGAAAGAAATTGCGGATGTGGCAGATCTGGATAAGAATTCCTGGGAGTATAAGTCCGTCGTTGAGAAAGATACGGTCAAGAAAGAAAAGAAGGGCGGTTTTGTTCCGGGACCGAAGAAAAATGCTGTTTCGCAAGAAGATAAGGAGAAACGGATCTGGGGTATATTGTCTCTGGACTCCAAGAGATACAAGATCCGTGATGCCATCGACAAGGTGGAGGATGGCTCTCTGTCATCAGATACATATGTCCGCTTAGAGGGGCAGATCAAGCTTCTGGAAGGACAGCGTCTGGTCGGTAAGAATAAGAACATGGTTCTGTTTAAGTTCTATCTGACCGATGCCACATATAGTATCGAGTGCGTCGCTTTTCCCTCTCCGAAAGATGCAGATATACTGAACAAGATGTATGCCAAAGGCGGGTATGTCGGTATATATACACAGGTTTCCGTGAGCTCTTTCGACAGACAGGTGGTAGCTTCGGCACGGGGATTCTATAAAGCAGATCCACCTCCGAAGCGGAAAGATCTGGCTGAAGTGAAACGTATCGAACTTCACGCGCATACGAAGATGAGTGAGAAGGATGCGGTAATCGAGCCGAAAGATCTCATCAAGACGGCATTTAAGATGGGACACCCTGCCTGTGCGATTACGGATCACGGTGTCGTGCAGGGATTTAATGATGCGTACAGTGCGTATAAGGACTGTAAGAAGAGTGAAGAAAACCCGGATTTCAAGCTGATCTTCGGTATGGAAGGATACCTTGTCGATGACGGGAACTGTATCGCCTATCATGTGCCGCAGGAGGATATTTCCCTCGACTCTTTCGTTGCCATCGATGTGGAAACGACAGGTCTGGACTGCACATGCGAAGGGCTTCTGGAAATCGCCGCGATCCGTTATACACGTGGAGAGAACGGAGAATATTCGGAATCGGATGTGTTTACGACTATGGTCAATCCGGGCATACCGATCTCCGATAAAGCGAAAGAACTGACCGGGATCACCGAAGAGATGATCGCGGACGCGCCGGCACCTTTCGACGCAGTCACGAAGCTTTCGGAATTCCTGAAAGACAGCGACGTGCTGGTCGGACATAATATCTTCTTTGACATGGGATTTATCCGTGAGGCGGGCTTCATGATCGATATCGAGCAGCTCGATGAAGAGAAACATCATCCTTACCGTGTGAAATTCTACCAGTCGGAGATCGATACGGTATCGGCGGTGACGTTCCTTTATCCGGATATGCCGAAGCATGGACTTGTGGATGCATGTGAGTATCTCGGAATCGATATCGGGAATCACCATCGTGCCATGGATGACGCACGAGCCAGTGCAAACATCCTTCTGCGCTGCATCGCTGACTTCGGGTTTACCTCCTGTCATCAGATGAATGAACATGTCGGACTGCTTCCGAAAGAAGAAGTTACGAAGAGAAAGACACCTTCGTACCACATCATCTTCCTTGTGGAGGATACACTGGGTCTTTATAACCTGTACCGCATGGTATCGGAAGGACATACCGAATACTTCAGCATGCGTCCGCGTATTCCGAAGTCCGAGGTGATGTATCTGAATGCCGGGGTTATCGTAGGTGGTGCCTGTGAGCGTGGGCAGATCTTCCGTGCTGTGCACAAAGCCTATGTGGATAACGGAAATGATGTGGACAGGACCGTCGCGTTCTTATCGGAGGATAAAGCCTTCAAAAGGATGATCCGGTTATATGATTATTTCGAGATCCAGCCGATCTGCAACAACGAATTCTATCTTCGAGATGAGGAATCCGGCCTTACATCGACCGAGGATCTGGTGAACATTAATGTGATCATCGACAAGATGGCGCAGGTGATGGGTAAACCCTGCTGTGCGACTACGGACGCGCATTTTCTCGAGAAGAAAGACGGAGAATTCCGTAAGTATATGCTTATGGATATGGGCTTTAAGGATGCGGAACTGCAGAGTGATCTGTATTTCCGTACTACAGATGAGATGCTCGAAGAATTCTCGTATCTCGGGAAAGAGCGGTGCGAGGAAGTCGTCATCTATAATCCGAGGAGAATTGCCGAGAAGATCCGTTCTGACATTAAGCCTTTCCCGGATGGCACGTATCCGCCGGTTATCAGATCGGCCCCGGATGACCTTCGCGCCATCGTATATAAGACCATGCACGAGATGTATGAGTATGAGGGTGAAGTGCCGGAGATCGTTAAGGCGCGTGTCGAGAAGGAACTCAACAGTATTATCGGTAACGGCTATTCAATCATGTACTATATCGCCTATAAGCTGGTCAATAAGTCCAACTCGGATGGTTATATCGTCGGATCGCGTGGTTCCGTAGGATCTTCGCTGGTCGCTACCTTCTCGGGAATCTCGGAAGTCAACCCGCTTCCTCCTCACAGGAGATGTCCGAAGTGTCATTTTGCGGAATTCGATCTGAGCGGTACGTATGGTTCAGGGTACGATCTTCCGATTCAGGATTGTCCGAAATGCGGTGCGACAATGATCTCGGACGGGCAGGATATTCCGTTCGAGACGTTCCTCGGCTTTAAAGGAGATAAGCAGCCGGATATCGACCTCAATTTTTCAGGGGAATACCAGCCGCGTGCACATAAATATGTTGAAGAACTCTTCGGCAGCCACCACACGTTCCGCGCAGGTACGATCGGCTGCTATGCGGAGAAGAATGCCATTGCTCTGATCAAGAACTGCTCGGAGATCCGGGGAGAAACACTGACGAATGCGGAGATCAACAGAAGAGCAATGGGGCTTGTCGGCGTGAAGAGAACGACAGGACAGCATCCGGGAGGTATCGTGGTACTTCCGAAGGAGATGGATATCTACGAGTTTACACCGGTACAGCATCCGGCGAATAAGCTCGACTGTGGTATTATCACGACACATTATGACTTTAATGCTCTGCATGATACGATCTTAAAACTCGACATCCTCGGTCATGATGACCCGACCATGATCCGTATGCTCGAAGATCTGACAGGGGTGGACTGCCACGATATTCCGATTCCGGATCCTAAGGTCATGTCGCTGTTTACCTCGACGGAAGCACTGGGTATTCCGGACGGGACATCTCCTGCCGGCGCGGCGACACTGGGCCTTCCGGAGCTGGGTACGAGAATGGCTCGTGACATGATCAAGGAAACGAAGCCTTCACAGTTCTATGACCTCGTCCAGCTGATGGGTCTCTCCCATGGTACCGATGTTTGGAACGGCAACGCCCAGGATCTTATCCGTGACGGAATCTGTACGCTGAATACGGTTATCGGATGCCGTGACAGTATCATGACGCAGCTGATCTACTGGAACGTTCCGAATGCAGATGCCTTCCAGATCATGGAGAAAGTCAGAAAAGGAAAGGGACTTACACCAGAACATGAGGGGATCATGCGTGCGAACAACGTGCCGGACTGGTATATCGAGTCATGTAAGAAGATCAAGTACATGTTCCCGAAGGCGCACGCGGCCGCGTATGCGATCTCTGCGATGCGTATCGCCTGGTATAAGGTCAACTATCCGGAGGAGTATTACTGTGCCTTCTTCACGATCCGTGCGGATGAATTCGACGGAGATCTTCTGTGCAAGGGTACACAGTTCGTAACGGCGAAGAGAGAAGCGCTGGGGGACGGATTATCGAAGAGAAAGCCGAATGAGAAAGCACTCTACTATCTGTGTGAACTTGTCGAGGAGATGTATCTGCGTGGAATCGAGTTCGTCCCGTATGATCTGAACCGTTCGCATTCGGAAAGATTCATCAAGGTGGAGAAAGGAAAGATCCTCCCTCCGTTTAATGTCATCGAATCGATCAGCACCAGTATGGCCGAAGGCATCGTAAGTGCACGGAATGAACGTCCGTTCAGCACGCAGGAAGACCTGCAGCAGAGGGCGCATCTTGGTCCGTCTGCTATGGAGAAACTGGAGAAGGAAGGACTTCTGAAAGGGCTTCCCAAGTCCAGACAGATGGATCTGTTCGACTTGCTGGGAACATAATAGAAAGAGGATGGGAATATGGTCGCGGAAGTAGTCCTTCGGGATGGAGTATGGCAGACCAATAAAATATTCGACTATCTGGTTCCGGAGGAACTTGCTGATAAAGTATGTGCCGGACAATATGTACGTGTGCCTTTCGGTAAGGGAAACCGTGCGGAAGTGGCACTGATCCTTAAGATAAAGGAGTCCTCCGATTCGAAATATACGCTCAAGAAGATTGCTTCTTTAGTCGAAGAAGAACCTGTCCTGAATGAGGAGCAGCTTCAGCTTCTGCTTTTCGTAGTGAAGCGGTATGCCTGTACCTACGGGTCGGCGATGCACCAGATGGTGCCGGCGCTGGTTACGAAGCGGACAGGCCGGAGTCAGCTGGTCGTTTCTCTTGAAGATCCGGAGAAAGCTAAAGAGGCGCTGGAATCGGAAGCGGTCGGTTCGATCCAGCAGATCCGTGCACTTGAGTGGCTTCTCGAAGTGAAGGAGATGACATTGGCAGATCTGATGCAGGAACTGTCGATCTCGCGTTCTCCTATAGACACGCTTGCGAAAAACGGACTGGTGAGGATACGTTCCGTGAAATTTTCTGCCGAAGAATTGTCGACCGTTAAGAATCCATTCGAGGACCTGCCACTGGTTGAAGCAAAAGAAGTGGACTTAAATCCTGAACAGGAAGCGGCCGTGAAAGAGGTGCTCGAGTCCGAGGAGAAAAAGGAGTTTCTTCTCTTCGGGGTGACGGGAAGCGGTAAGACCGAAGTGTATCTCCGGATCACGGAGCAGATATTAGAGCAGGGCGGAAGTGTACTGTATCTTGTACCGGAGATCTCTCTGACACCACAGACCGTGGCCAGGATCCGTTCTCATTTCCCTAACGGGATCGCCGTCCTTCACAGCAGGATGACGGCAAAAGAAAGATACGATTCCTGGAAGATGATCCAGAAAGGGGAGGTGCAGATCGTCGTCGGTGCGAGATCGGCGGTATTTGCTCCGATCCGTAACCTCAAGCTCATTATCCTGGACGAGGAGCATGATTCCTCATATAAGGCCGATACGCTTCTTCGATATTCTGCCAGAGATGTGGCAAGGTTCCGGGCCAGAAAGGCCGGGATCAAGCTTCTGCTCGGATCGGCCACACCGTCGGTGGAGACCTTCTACGCAGCCACTCACGGGTATATGAAGCTTCTGACACTTCATAACAGAGCGGTGAGCGGGTCCGTGCTTCCGGAAGTAAGCATCATCGATATGCAGAAGGAGAAGGATACCGGTAACACGTCGATCTTCAGCCGTAAGCTGTATAAAGCGATGAGAGATGCCCTCTCCCGGGGAGAGCAGATCATGCTTCTTCTGAACCGGAGAGGATTCTCGCAGAATGTGTACTGCACATCCTGCCGAAGTATGATCCGCTGTACGGAGTGCGATGTTCCGATGACGCTTCATACCAAGACGATGGGCCGGCATAGACTTCTGATCTGCCACTACTGTGGCAAGGTCATTCCCATGCCGTCCTGCTGTCCTTCCTGTGGCAGCGAATATCTCGCGATACGGGGAGACGGGATCCAGAAACTGGAAGACTGGGCGATGGAAGACTTTCCCAGTGCCAGGATCATCCGGATGGATCAGGATACTACTTCTTACCGGGGGGCCCATGAAGAGATCCTGACGAAGTTTAAAAACCACGAAGCGGACATTCTTGTGGGGACGCAGATGATCGCGAAAGGGCATGATTTCCCGAAGGTGTCGGTTGTGGGCATTCTGGGATCAGACAGTGTGCTGTGGCAGAGCGACTACCGCGCCAGAGAAAGGGCGTTCCAGTTACTTGCCCAGATCAGCGGACGTGCAGGACGTGGAGATATACCGGGACATGTGTTTATCCAGACGGTATGCCCGGACTCGGAGATCTATTCTTATGCCGCAACACAGGACTATGAGAAGTTCTTCGAAAGTGAAATCGTATACAGAGAACAGCTTGCCTATCCTCCGTTCCGAGCGATCGGAGGCATCATGGTCACTCACGAAAACGAGGAGATGTGTGCGATGCAGGCCGGAATGGTGGCGGATACTCTGCGGCAGATGGCGGCCAATCTCGGGGAGGATATGCTGATCCTGGGTCCTTGTCCGGCAGGTATCCCGAGGCTGATGAACCGCTTCCGTTACCAGATCGTCGTCCGTGCAAAGAATAAAGGACTGCTTTCGGACGGCTTTACCAAATTACAGCAGGCGTATGCGGGGTACGGTTTTTCCATCTCTGTCGATATAGACGCGATGTGGTAAAATAGTTAATCATAGGCGCATCGGATAGGATTGCGCATACAGGAGTGTGACATTATGGCTTTACGTGAAATCGTCGTGGATGGAGATCCAATCCTTCGGAAGAAGTCCCGTCCGGTCGAGAAATTCGATGAGAAACTTCATATTCTGCTCGATGATATGGCAGAAACCATGTATTACGACAACCGCGGTATCGGTATCGCGGCGGTACAGGTCGGTATCCTTCGCCGGGTCTTTGTCGTGGATGTAGGGGACGATCATGGTAAGATCGAGTTTATCAATCCGGAGATCTACGAAAGAGAAGGCGCTGCGCTTGGCATGGAAGGATGTCTGTCCTGCCCGGGTAAGAATGGTTATGTGGAGCGTCCGACACGGATCCGTGTCCGTGCACAGGACCGAAACGGTGAATGGTTCGATCTGGAGGCGACGGAGCTTCTTGCTGTCTGTATCTGCCATGAATACGATCACCTCGATGGGATCCTTTTCATCGATAAGGTCGTCGAAGTGGAAGAAGAGGAATTAGAGGACGGAGAAGAGAACTGATTATGCGTGTTGTTTTTATGGGGACACCGGAGCTTTCTGCGACTGTACTTGGCCGTCTGATCGACGAGAAATACGATGTGGTTCTTGTCGTTACCCAGCCGGATAAGCCTGTGGGAAGAAAGATGATTCTTACCGCGCCGCCGGCGAAAGTGAAAGCCGCGGAGAACGGAATCGAAGTCTGGCAGCCCACATCTCTGCGTACGGATGAGGCGATCAACCGGATTGCTTCCCTTGCGCCGGATCTTATCATCACTGCCGCATACGGGAAGATCCTCCCGCAGGCGATGCTGGATATTCCGAAATACGGCTGCCTGAATGTGCATGGCTCGCTGCTCCCTCAGTATCGTGGGGCAGCTCCTGTCCAGCGCGCCATTATGGACCTGAATGAGAAGACCGGGGTTACGATCATGAAGATGGATGCGGGTATGGATACCGGTGATATCCTTACGCAGACGGAAGTGGCGATCCGCCCGAGAGTGCATACTCCCGAACTCATGGCCGAGCTGGCAGAGGCCGGTGCGGAACTGCTGATCAAGACGATCCCGGGATATATCAGTGGCGAAATCAAACCGATCCCTCAGAATCATAATGAAGCGACGATGTCTCCTCCGATCGGAAAAGAGGAAGGGAAGATCCGGTGGAATCGTCCTTGTGCGGCGATCTCGGCGCAGATACGCGCTCTTTCTGCCTGGCCGGGTGCATCGACCATATGGAAGGGTGGAAGATTAAAGATCTACGATGCCTGTCCTTCGGAGGACAGTTCGATCCTGGACGGATACAGAAATATATATGGTGAACCGGACCCGGGTACCGTGCTTGTGGGGAAGAAGGGAGTTCTTGCCGTTATGTGCGAAGACGCACCGCTTCTTCTTCTCGAGCTTCAGCCTTCTTCCGGAAAAAGAATGAAAGCCATCGACTGTGCACATAACTTCGAAGTGGGGGCGAAAATGGAGGACGAGCCGTAATGGGATCGTACCCGGATGAGGCGAGAATAACGGCATATCAATGCCTGCTGGAAGTCCTGGAAAAGCAGGGCTATTCCAATCTTGTGCTGAAACAGGAACTGGCGGGAAGTATTCTAAGTGATAAGGAAAAATCTTTCGTAACGGCTATGGTATATGGAACGATTACCCGTGTCTTTACGATCGATGCGATGCTGTCCGCCTACCTGAAGAAACCGATCGCCGATCTGGATGCACCAGTCCGTACGTGCCTTCGGATGGGTGCGTGGCAAGTGCTCTATGCTTATGGTGTGAAAGACTACGCTGCCGTGTCTTCGACGGTCGACCTGGCAAGGGAAGTGTGTAAGAAGGGTTCGGAAGGGTTGATCAATGCCGTGCTTCGCCGTCTCACAGAAGAGGGGGAAGAGCGTCTGGCGAATATTCCGAAGAAAAAGGCCGATATCCGCTATTCGCTGAAGAGCGAGATCTCCGGATGTATCATCAAGTGGTATGGAAGGGAAAAGGCGGATAGAATCATGGAGGCCTATCTCTCTGTTCCGAAGGTTACGCTCCGTCCGAATTGCCGGAAGATCCGGAATGACGAACTGATTGCGCTTCTTAGGGAAGAGTGTGTCAAGGTGGAGCAGGATCCGCTTGTGCCGATGGCGCTGGATCTTATGGATCAGAGTCGGGATGTTTCCGATACCCGGGCATTTCAGGAGGGGCTTTTCTCTGTGCAGAGTCTGTCTGCGATGCTGGTGGGGAGTATATGTGATCCGAAGCCGGAGTGGAGTATTCTGGATACCTGCAGTGCACCGGGAGGGAAGACCGCGCATCTGGCCGAGCTTCAGGACGATCAGGGGCACATTGATGCGCTGGATGCCAATGAGGTAAGACTTCTTCTGGTGGGGAAAACGGCAGAAAGACTGGGATTACGATCCATTGTTCCGTTCCACTACGATTGCACGTATCTTAACGAAGAGAAGGAACACCTCCTTCCGGAATACGATCTGGTCTTATGTGATGTACCCTGCAGCGGACTTGGGCTTCTCCATAGGAAACCGGATATCCGGCTGTCTATGTCATATGAGAAGATGCAGTCGCTTCTTCCTGTGCAGGAAAGTATCCTGGATCATGCCTCGCTCCGGGTGAGAAAAGGCGGCTTCCTTGTTTATAGTACATGTACGATCAATCCCGGAGAGAATGAGGTGCAGATCAGATCTTTCCTCGAGAGAAATCCGGAATTTGAGTGCGTTTCTTTTACCGGACTTCTTCCGGAGCGGCTTATTTCGAATTCCAGGCTTCGTGAGAAAAGCGGAAAAGGAATGATGACGATCCTTCCGGATGAGGAAGGCATGGATGGGTTCTTTATAGCGAAGATGCGGAGGAAAACCTGATGGAAGAGCAGATAGAGAATAAAGAAAACAGGATGAGCGGATCGAAGAAGCGCTTCGTGCTGGATCTGGATCTTCCTTCCTGGGAAGAATATGTGAAGGAGAAGCATCTTCCGAAGTTCCGGGCAGGCCAGATCTATTCCTGGTACAGCAAAGGGGTTCTGGATATGGACAGGATGACCAATGTTCCCGGGAATATCAAGACGATGCTGAAAGAGGACTTCGTCTGCGAAAATATGAGTATCGGCAAACATCTGGTATCAGAGATCGACGGAACGCAGAAGTTCGTGTTCGAGCTGTATGACGGGCACTGTGTGGAAACCGTGCTGATGCGCTATAAGACCGGACTTTCGATCTGCATCTCTTCGCAGGCCGGCTGTAAGATGGGCTGCCGGTTCTGTGCTTCGGCGCATGCGGGCTTCGGCAGATCACTTACGAGAGGAGAGATGCTTGGCCAGGTCCTTCTGGCCGGAAACTTCGCCGGAGAGAGGATCCACAGTGTCGTGGTCATGGGCATCGGCGAACCGTTCGACAATTACGAGGAACTGATCGGATTCCTTCATCTCGCCAATGATGAGAAAGGACTGAACCTCGGCGCCCGTCATATCACGGTCTCAACTTGCGGTCTTGTGCCTCAAATGTTACAATTTTCTGAGATTGATATGCAGGTGAATCTGTCAGTTTCCCTGCATGCTCCGAATGATACTCTCCGTAAGAGCATCATGCCGATCGCCAACAGGTATTCCATGCAGGAACTGCTGGATGCGTGTCGGACATATGAACGGAACACGAACCGGCGTATTACCTTCGAATATTCGCTGTTCGACGGGGTCAACGATACACCGGAATGTGCAAAGGAACTGTGCCGGGTGCTGCGTGGCATCCATTGCCATATCAATCTGATTGCCGCAAACGAATTTGACGGCAGTCCTTTTCGAAGGAGCAAACCGGGAAATGTCCGGGCGTTCCAGGACCTTCTTGAGAAGGGTGGAATGACTGTGACACTAAGACGCGAGATGGGAACGGATATTATGGCCGCCTGTGGGCAGTTGCGTAGAGGTATGCAGGAGAAGAAAGAGTCATGAAAGTAGTGAGTGTATCCGACACGGGTCTGGTGCGCGCGAACAATGAGGATTGTCTTGCAGTCTTTTCCGTCGGTAAGGACGAGTGTTTCGTCATCGCGGACGGGATGGGCGGTCATGCAGCCGGGGAACTGGCCAGTAAGACCGCTGTCGAGTATGTCCGGCAGTCCCTGAATGAATATCTTTATGAAGCAGATGATCCCGATAAACTTGAGAAACTTCTTTCTTTCACGCTGGAGAAGGCGAATGTGAAGGTGTATCTTGCCTCTCTCTCCGGGTTCCGTTTCCGCGGTATGGGTACGACGCTGACAGTGGCGGTTCTACGTGAGAACAAACTATATGTTTCCCATATCGGTGACTGCAGGCTCTATCATCTTCATGGACAGAGAATGAAGCAGCTGACGACGGATCACACGCTGGTCCAGCGGATGATCGAGAAGGGTGCGATCACGAAAGAAGAGGCCAGAACGCATCCGAAACGTCATGTGCTTCTGCGTTCTCTCGGTGTCAATGAATATGTGATGCCGGATACATTCTCGGTTGCAATTAGCAATGGAGATGTTATACTTTTGTGTTCGGACGGTCTTTATGGCTGTGTAGAGGAGAAAACGATCCGGGCAGTCCTGAGGAAGCACAAGGACCTGCATTATTGTATCCAGCTCCTGATGGATCTGACAGAGGCGGCCGGTGCACCCGATA
The DNA here is from genome assembly GCA_016281535.1 of Clostridia bacterium. Taxonomy (GTDB): domain Bacteria; phylum Bacillota; class Clostridia; order Saccharofermentanales; family Saccharofermentanaceae; genus Scatonaster. The sequence goes on from JAEEIT010000131.1 coordinate 59,529, forward strand.
ATATATCTATGATCCTGGCAGAGTGTGAGGTCAGGAAAAACAAGGAGAAGACATGAGTACGAATTTGAACCCTGAGGGGATGATACTGGGCGGGAGATACCGCATCGTGAAGCTGATCGGAAGCGGAGGTATGGCCGATGTGTATCTGGCAACCGACCTCGATTCCGGCATGAATGTCGCGATCAAGATCCTGAAGCAGGAGTTTGCTACGAATGTGGAATTCATCAAGCGGTTCGATACCGAGGCGAAAGCCGCGTCATCGCTGTCTCACGCCAATATTGTTCATGTGTTCGGTGTCGGGACGGAGGGTAATATCCGCTACATGGTCCAGGAATATGTCGAGGGTATTACGGTTAAGGATATGATCCTTCAGAACGGGCATCTGGACTGGAAAGTCGCGGTGCCGATCGTGATCCAGGTGGGTATGGCGCTCGATACGGCGCACCAGAACGGAATCGTGCATCGTGATATCAAGCCCCACAATATCCTGATCACGCGTGACCGTGTGGCGAAGGTGACGGACTTCGGTATCGCTCATGCTTCGACCAATCATACGATCACGCTTACATCCGGTGGTGCACTTGGTTCTGTCCACTATTTCTCACCGGAGCAGGCCAGAGGCGGTATTGTCAGCCCGAGTTCGGACATTTATTCCCTGGGCGTCACTCTTTTCGAGATGCTGACAGGCCGTGTTCCTTTCGATGGAGAGAATTCTGTGGCGATTGCCGTCAAACATCTCCAGGAGCCGGTGCCTTATGCTTCTTCGTTCGTACCCGGTATTCCGCAGGGCCTTGATGCCATTATCCAGAAGGCCATGCAGAAGGACCCGAAGATGCGCTACAAGTCGATCCGTGAGATGGTCACGGAACTGGATGCATTGATGGTCGATCCGAATGGTTCCTATGGTATCGTGGATGCCAATGCCGAGACACCGAATGAGGTAACGGATATGCCCGGAGTGGCTCCTGTCATCCGTCAGGAACCGAATTACGGCAAATTGAAAGATATTGAAAGATCCATTAAAGTCAGAAGACGTTCGAGATGGAAAGATAACCTCATCGTGATTGTAGTCGTGATCGTGATCATCGGTCTTCTGATCGGTCTTACTTATCTGGTGACAGACACGCTGAAGAAGTCTGTCCGTCAGGAGACGCAGAGCGTATTTGTTGTACAGAACTATGTCGGCAAACGTATCGTCGAGGTGCAGCAGATCTTCGAGGAACATGAGTTCACTACGTATAAAGTCGAGTATGAGATAAGGACAGACTATGCACCGGGTGTCGTCGTCAAGCAGAATATCCAGGAAGGCATGGAGATGAAGAATAACAGCTCCGTGAATGTTCTGGTGCTTACGGTGAGTAAGGCTCCGGATGCGGTGGAACTTCCTGATTATGCAGGAATGGACTATAAAGAAGTCTACGAGACATTGAAGAAGGAAGGCTACGAGGTATCGATGCGTCCTGAGATCAACGATGATAATAAGGTCGGTGTGATCCTGCGTACGGAACCGCCGGCCGGAACGCCGGTCAAGCCGAACGCCTCGATTACGATCGTATTCAGCCAGCAGTCATCTGAGGTCGAAGTTCCGTACATGTATAAGAGTGATCTGAAGACGGCGAAGGAAATGATCGATGCGGCTGATCTGGTACTTGGTGGGATCGAGATCAGTCCGGAACTGCAGGAACAGAATCTCCCGGAGACAGAACTCTTCGTGCTACTGACAGATCCGACGCCCGGAACCAAGGTGCAGAGAAAGTCGGCGATCCGTCTGTATGTCGGTAATGCAGAAGATGTTGCCCGTGGAGGAACACCGACTCCGACGCCGGAGATCATTGGCTATACACTTACCGTTGAGTATACTGGGGAAGGTTCCGTATCCGGTGAAGGTGTGTATCCGGTAAATGATCCGGTCACGATCACGGCGGTACCGAATATCGGGTATCAGTTCGTATCCTGGGTGGATGAAGCGGGTCAGGTGATCAGCTATTCTGCTTCATATACGTTTGTCATGCCGGAAGGTGATTTCAAGGTAAAGGCGATATTTGAACCTGTTCCGACTCCGTCGCCGATTCCGACGGCAACACCTACACCGACACCGACTCCGACTCCGACTCCGACACCAACACCTACGCCGACACCGACGCCCACGCCGACACCCACACCGACGCCAACGCCGGTTCCGCCGCCGTCTCAGAATTCGGATCCGACGCCGCCTACCGGTCAGGATGAACCGCAGGATGGAGAGCTTCCGATTGCCTGACCATATGGCCGGGATGCAGAGGAAACCTATAGAAGTGTGAGGGAAGAAACAAACGGAAACGATCAGTGAACAGAAAAAGCCTGGCAGGATCATGAAGGGCGTAGGTGGCGAGTACACGATACATCTGTCCGATGGACAGGATGTACTGGCCAAACCCCGCGGAATCTTCCGGAAAATGAAGGTGATTCCGACTGTCGGCGATTACTGTGAGATCGAACCGTCCGGAGATCCGGATATTCCCTACACGATCGTTACCATAAAAGACAGGAAGAATCTTCTGATCCGCCCCAGCGTGGCGAATATCGATGTGCTGATCATAGCGGTGTCGATTTCGGATCCCCAGCCGGATCTGAAACTTCTGGATAAGCTTCTGATCCTCTGTCCGAAACTTAGGATCGATCCGGTGATCCTTCTGACGAAGACGGATCTGGCTCCGGATAAAGCAAAAGAGCTGGCAGCTGTATACGAAGAGGCGGGTTTCCGGATTCTACAGATATCGAAAGAGGAGATGCTCTCGGATGATGTTGTACGTGCGCTTTTCCGTGGGCATACGGTGGGTGTAGCCGGTCAGTCCGGAGTAGGCAAGTCTACATTATGCCACCGTCTCACGGGGAAAGAACATATCGAGGTGGGCGAGATCAGCGAGAGACTTAAGCGGGGCAAGCATACGACCCGGCATGTGGAGCTGTTCCCTTATGAGGGAGGATATCTGATCGATACGCCCGGATTCTCGTCGCTTGAGGTAGACCGGATCGGTATCAGTGAAGAAGATCTGATCGGCGGGTATCCTGAACTTCTGAAAATTGCGGGGAAGTGCCGTTTCCAGGACTGCCGGCATAGAGGCGAGCTCGGATGCAGGGTGCAAGAAAGTGGAATTTCAGAAGGAAGACTTGCGCGGTATCGTGAGTTTTTAGATATAATAATAGAGACATCGAAAAGATACGGAAAATAGAAGGAAGGTATCCATATGAGTGATGTGGTGATTGCACCATCTATTCTGGCTGCGGATTGTGGCCGCCTCCATGATGAGATAAAGGAAGTGTCGGAAACAACGGCATTTCTGCACATTGATGTGATGGACGGGCATTATGTTCCGAATCTTACTTTCGGTGTGCCGGTCGTGCAGTCGATCAGAAAGAACACCAACATGGTCTTCGATGTCCACCTTATGGTGACGAATCCTCTTGATTTCTTCGGCCCTTTTGCTGAGGCTGGGGCCGATATGCTTACTTTCCATGTGGAAACGGTGGAAGATCCCGATGTGGCGATCGATAAAGTGAGGAAACTCGGTAAACGTGTGGGTATATCGATCCATCCGGATACACCGATCGAGAAGGTCCTTCCGTATTGTACGAAGGTCGATCTGGTCCTGGTTATGTCTGTCCGGCCGGGCTTCGGCGGACAGCATTTCATGGAGGAGTCGATTGAACGGATCGCCGCTGTCCGCAAGGTGATTGATGAGGCTGGTGCCGATACGATTATTTCCGTGGATGGAGGAATCTGTGATGAGACAGCTCCACGTGTCGTAAAGGCCGGCGCGAACTATCTGGTCGCCGGATCCGCTGTGTTCGGGAAGAAGGACCGTGTTGCGGCAATAAGGGAGCTTCGCACATGTGCATTGTCGTAATCGCCGGCGGACCGAATAAGGATCTGACGTCTCTTCTGCCTCGGCTGAAAACAGCGGAATCGCTGATCTGTGCCGATAGCGGCGCGGATGCACTGCGTCCATTCGGAATCCTTCCGGATGAGGTGTGGGGAGATATGGACTCGATATCCGAGGATACCCGTAACTGGATCTCGGAAAACCATATACATACCCGTCTTTTCCCGGTAGAGAAGGATATGACGGACTCGGAGATCTGCCTGAGATCTGTTCCCAAAGAGAAAGAGATACTCTTCGTTACGTCTCTTCTCGGCAGAACCGATCATGTGATGGCCAATCTTTTCCTTACTATGAAGCTGAAAGAGGAAGGCAGAAGGATCACTGCGACGGATGGCGTTACGTGGGTGTTTCCGCTTCGTGGACAGTGCCGGTTCGACATCCCGGGTCATCTTGTGCGGGAAGACTATACATGTTCCCTCATTCCTATGGGGAGAGGCGCTGAGGGCGTGTCGACGATCGGCATGAAGTATCCGCTCTTTGAGAAGACGATTCTTCCCGGTTCTTCGCTTACGGTGAGTAATGAGTTTCGGATGGAAGAAAAAGAACACGGCTTCACCATGAGTGGTGGAACCGTGCTCGTCATTGTAACTCCAAGGTCCTGATATTATTTCTTCAGACCGAGTTCTCGTGCGATGGCTTCGAATGCTTCTTTCGAGCCGAGAATGGTCTTCTCGGAAACACAGAAGGCCAGTCTGACATAGCCCTCACGCTTGAACGCGGAGCCCGGTACGACCAGAACATTATACTTCGCACAGACTTCACAGAACTTCGTATCTTCGATCGGAGTCTTCATGAACAGATACAGGGCACCCTGCGGTTTCGTACAGGTGAAGCCCGCTTCTGTGATGATCTCATAGAGTTCATTTCTCCTCTTCTCGTAGTTCGGGACATCGACCTTGGCGTCCAGAGCACGGGCGACGACGCGCTGCATAAGGGCAGGGGCGTTCACATCGCCGAGGATACGGTTGCAGAGAACCAGTGCCTGCGTGAGCAGTTCGAAATCAGCGTGCTTCGGGCTGACACAGGTGTAACCGATACGTTCGCCGGGGAGAGAGAGAGATTTACTCCAGGAGAAGCAGACGATGAGGTTGTCGAAACAGGAAAGGGAAGACGGTACAGTCATGCCGTCGTATGCCAGATCGATATATGGTTCGTCCGAAATCACGTGGATGACGTGATCCTGCTTCGTAAGAAGGGCGTTCAGTTCCTCCAGGACTTCCTTCGGATAGATGGCACCGCTCGGATTGTTCGGGGAGTTGATGATGATCGCTTTCGTCTTCGGAGTGATGGCTTTCTCGATCTCGGACATGACGGGAAGGAAGGTGTCCGGATCGGTGTTTACGATGACCGGTACGCCCTGCACGTTACTGATGTAATTCAGATATTCGAGGAAGAAAGGTGCAAGAAGAAGAATCTCATCGCCGGGTTCCATAATGGCGCGAAGGATGTTATTCATGCCGGATGCCGCACCACATGTCATGCAGATGGAATCGATCCCGATAGAAAGACCGCTTTTTCTCGTGAGCTGATCGGCGATTGCCTTACGTGTCTCAGGATATCCGGCATTGGCCATATATCCGTGCATACCCGGGATATCGGCATGGGCCAGATCGATCAGCGCTTCTTTTACTTCCTTCGGCGGTTCGAGGTCGGGGTTTCCGATGGAGAAGTCGAAGACCTTATCTTCACCGTAGATCTTCTTGAGTCTCGTGCCTTCGTCAAACATCTTGCGGATCAGGGAACCGCCGGACAGTTTGCTCTCTATTTCTTTGGAAATCATGATAATCACTTCCTTCTTACATGTTCATTTCTATGAATTATAGCATATTATAGGTAAGAAGAATCGGGATTTGTTTCGTACGCTTCCGTAGTGACGTGCTTTTACCGTATCATAAATATGTGATATTATAATCAAGCAGAAAACTAGCACGTGCTTCACAGATTCGAAATCTGGGGAACAAGAAGGAAGAAGTGACATTATGGGTCTGTTTTTTATTTTATTTCTCTGTCAATTGATCACGCTAGAGGATCTGGCGGAGTATTGGAACGAGATTTTTAACCTGAAATATGGCCAGCTTACCCGTATGCAGTATTTCGCCTGCACGTGGCTGTCGTCTTTCGTTATCGCCATTCTGGCCATGGTCATCCTCGGCAATGTGGGGCTGTCTGTCGGTGGCACGCGGGGGATCACTTACTATCTGGCGTATGGTTTTGTTTATCTGATCGTCACTTTCGTCCAGATTTCGGCTTTCTGCCGCAGAATGAACGATGCGGGGCTGTCGAAGTGGTACACGCTGGTGTTTCTGGTTCCGGGCATCGGTAACCTGCTCGCGATCCTCATCGCGCTGATGCCGACCGGCTTCGGAAATCCGTATTAAAAAAATCGGGATGAGTACTTGACATCCCAGGATACAACGTATATTATGTTGAAGTTACAGCAAGTAGGAGTTTCCGCTTCTCACCTCAAACTTACGTGAAGAGGTTCACAAATGTGGCTTATCTTTCAGGATAGTTCAACGGAGTGAAGCGGAAGTGTTCACTCCGTTTTTGATTTAAAGGAGGTGTGTTCTTATCGCCAGACAAACGAATGGGCAGCCTATCAACGAAGAGATTCGTTTCGAGAAGGTGCGACTGATTGATGCAGATGGTACGATGGTCGGTATCGTTCCGATCGAGCAGGCCAGAAAAGCGGCCGAGCTTGCCGGACTTGACCTGGTACTTATCGCAAATAACCCGGATAACCCGGTCTGCAAGATCATGGATTATGGAAAGTATCTTTTCGAGCAGGCGAAACGTGAGAAGGAAGCCCGTAAGAATCAGAAAGTGATCGAGACCAAGGAGATCGGCATGAAGCTGACTACGGAAGACCACGATCTGAATGTCAAGACGAAGAACGCATGTCGTTTCCTGAAGGATGGAAACAGAGTGAAGGTAATCGTGAAGTTCCGTGGCCGTGAGATGGCCTACCAGAATCAGGGTTACGCTGTGATGGAGAAGTTTGCACAGCTTTGTGCAGAGTTCGGCCAGGTCGATAAGCCGGCCAAGATTGAGGGCAGAAACATGGTCATGTTCCTTGCTCCGAAGAAAAACTGATTGTGATTAAGGAGGAAATAAAGAAATGCCTAAGCAGAAAACACACAGTTCATCCAAGAAAAGATTTAAGGTAACGGGTACCGGTAAGGTTCTGTATTCCCAGGCTTTCCGTCGCCACATCTTGAGCAAGAGACCGAGCAAGAGAATGAGACATCTCCGTCATACGGCAGTATGTGCTGCTCCGAATGCGAAGATCATCAAGACGATGGTTCCGTATAAATAATCGGCTCAAGAAAGATTCAGATTGAAAAGTTTTAGGGAGGTAATTTACCATGTCTAGAGTTAAAAGAGGTATGCGTACAAGAGCGCGTCATCATAAGATCCTGAAGCAGGCGAAGGGTTATTTCGGTCATAAGAGCAAGCTGTTCAAGGTTGCGAACCAGCAGGTCATGAAGTCCCTTTCCTATGCGAAGCGTGACAGAAAGGCTAAGAAGAGAGATTTCAGAAAGCTCTGGATCCAGAGAATCAATGCGGCTTGCCGTCAGAATGGTCTTTCCTACAGCCGTTTCATGAATGGTCTGAAGAAGGCGAATGTTGCACTCGACCGTAAGGTTCTGTCCGATATCGCTATCACGGATCCGAACGGTTTCGCGAAGCTCTGTGAGCAGGCAAAGAGCGCGCTCTGATATTTCGGCGTGGACCGCTTCATAGAGATAAAAAGCAAAGAAAACCCTCGATTCCGATCTGTTTTCTCGCTCCTGGACCGCAAGGCGGCAAGAGCGAAGGCGCAGGTCTTCATCGAGGGTTTGCGTTTATGCGAGGATGCGCTTGTTTCCGGGCTTACTCCTGAGATACTGATCCTTCGTTCGGATAAGGTTCCTCTCTTCGATGAGTGGGAGAAGAAATACCCGGATCTATCGAAGGCCGAGGTGGTGGTCCTGAGCGAAGCTCTTTTTACTCGGATAAGTAAGACCGTGAATCCGCAGGGGATCGCAATGGTGGTGGATGCGCCGCCGTCGGATGATAAGGCGTTCCGGAAAGAGGGCCCTTGCCGGTATATTGTCCTGGAGCATCTTCAGGATCCGGGGAATATGGGTACGATCATCAGAATGGCAGATGCTTTCGCCTACGATGCCGTCCTTCTTACGGAGGACTGTGTGGATCCGTATAATGAGAAGGTCCTTCGGGCCTCGATGGGTTCGGCTTTCCATATTCCGCTTCTGACTTTCCCGAATACGGAAGCTATATTCGGCAAGCTTGCCGAGTATGGCGTGAGCTCGATCGGTGCGCATCTTCGCGGCCGTCCGCTGTCGGGGATGGATTTTCCGCAGCGTAAAGCCCTGTGGATAGGAAATGAAGCGAATGGACTTACGGAGTTGTGTTCTTCGCGTTGTGATATACTTGTTAAGATAGAGATGCCCGGGAAAGCGGAGTCACTTAACGCTGCCTCGGCCGCATCGATTCTGGGGTATCTGCTTTCCAGATAAGCGGACCCTCTTATCTTTACTTAGGAGGATGATGTATGCAGATCATGATCCTGGGTGCGTCCCGAGCGGGGATCGCACTGATGAAGAGACTGATTGAGAAGGGACACACCTGTGTTCTGGTAGACAGAAATGCGCAGGAGGTCGAGAGAAATCTTAATCTTGGCGTACTGACAGTAGATGGTGTGATCATCGATACGGATGTGCTGAAGGAAGCGGATATGGGATCGATGGATATTGTCTGTGCCATGAGCGACAGTGAGAACCAGAATCTGATGGCATCCCAGATCGCGCGAGATATCTTCCAGGTAAAGAATGTGATCACGAGAGTATTCGGAGCGGATGACTATCATCTGTTCGATGAGACGGGTTTTCTTTCCATTTCGTCGACGGTCCTTACTGCGGATGCTTTCCTTCGTGCGATAGAAGAGCATGTGGAGAGAGAAGAGTATGTCGGACAGGTGGTTACAAATCTGTTCGGGAATAATGTCGTATTTACGCTTCTTGAGCTCGGCGATCAGTTTACGGGCGCAAGACTTCGGGACGTGGAGGATACGGAAGGAAGACATATCTTCGGGATCGTTCGTCATGAGAACCTTTTGACTGCGCTTCCGTCCATGAAACTGGAGAAAGGGGATAAGCTGGTACTGGCTGAGAAGAAGGTCTGATACCGGTCATGTATTTCGTCATATGAAACTTGTAATCGTCGGAGCGGGAAAACTTGCCTATTACCTGATCCGTGAACTCGAAGGCAATCACCATATCGTGATCATTGATAAAGATCCGCAGGCGGCGCTGAAGTTCGCGGACAACTCGGTTTCGGAAGTCATCAATGGTGACGGATCTTCCTATCCTGTGCTTAAAGAAGCGTGTGAAGGTGCGGATATCATCGTGGCGCTGACGGATCAGGATGAGACGAACATGATCGCCTGCCAGATCGCGGAGAAACATCTGGGTGTCCGCTTCTCTATCGCGCGTGTCAACAATCCGAAGAATAAAGAGATCATGGAGCATTTCGGTGTGGATTACGCCTTCTCGGAGACGCAGATCCTTGCACATATGATCGAGCAGGAAATCGATTATGAGGGGCTTCGTATCGTGCATCGTATCAAGAATTCCGATCATGTGATCATCGAATTTGTCCTGTCAGAGAAGTCTGCCGCATGCGGCAAATCCATGGCCGAGTATAAGTTCGTTCATGATTCGCGTGTCGTTGTGCTGGCCTCTGAGGATGGCGAGACGGTCACTCCTGTCGGTTCAACTGTTATGCATGCCGGCAATCAGATCATGATGGTATGTGCACATAAAGATATCGAGCAGATCTGGAAAGAGATGGTGCGATAAATGCTGATCCGCAGGACGAAAACCCGTAAAGTTCTGGAATGGATGAAGGATCGTCCGGCGAGGGTGATCATTTCCAGTTTCCTTCTGATCATGCTGGTAGGCACGATTCTGCTGATGCTGCCTTTCGTGACGAATTCCGGCGAAAGCATCGGTTTCTTCGATTCTCTGTTTACGACTGTGTCGGCGACCTGTGTGACGGGACTGATCGTCCGGGATACGGCGACGACATTCAACACTTTAGGAAGAGTGATCCTTCTGATATTGATCCAGGTCGGTGGTCTGGGACTGGTGACGATCTACACATTCGGTGTCAGTCTTGTAAGAAGAAAGGTCAATGTGAAGACTCGTGTTCTGGCACAAGAGAGCACGGGCAGTTTCTCTTTTTCTGAACTGACCGGACTTCTTCGTACGATCATTCTGATGACACTTTTCTTCGAGATCGCCGGTTTTGTGCTTTTTGCGACGCAATTCGTTCCGGAGTTCGGGTATTCGGATGGTTTATTTAAATCGCTCTTTATGTCGGTTTCGGCTTTCTGTAATGCGGGATTCGATGTCATGGGTGATACTGCTTCCGGTCCGTATTCCAGCCTTACGGCGTATAACGGCAATAATCTGATCGTGTTTACGACGGTGTTCCTGATCTTCTCCGGTAGCCTTGGGTTCCACGTGTGGAAGGATCTTATAGATTATTGTTCCAGGAAGTTTAAGGCCTTTATGAATCACGACAAGAAAGAGCGCACGAATATACATATGCTTCTTCATACCAGACTGGCGTTCGTGATGATGGTCCTGCTTCTGGTGGTTGGTGCGGTACTGATCCTGATTATGGAGTGGACGAATACGAAGGAGCTTGCGATCGGCAGCTTCCCGGTTTGGGAGCGGATCAAGGCGGCGCTGTTCCAGTCTATGTCTATGCGTACGGCCGGTATGAATTCTATCGACCTTCTGGCGATGCGTGACTGCACGAAGATCCTGTGTGCGGTCCTTATGTTTATCGGTGCGGGTGCGGGCAGTACCGGTGGCGGTATTAAGGTGCAGGTGTTCGCGCTGCTTCTTTATTCGATCCGTTCTGATTTCGCCGGTAATCCGGAAGTGGTGATCCATAATCACCGTATTTCCCGGTCGACGGTACAGCGTGCGCTGACGATCTTTACACTTGGTATCTGTGTGGTGGTGGTACTGGCCTGTGTTCTGTCCGTAACCGAAAGATCACTTCTGGCGGCAGGAAAGTTCACTTTCGTCGATCTGCTGTTCGAGTCTGCTTCGGCATTTGGCACGGTGGGCGTTTCTTCTGCCTCGACGCCGCAGTTCTCTTTCTGGGGGCATCTGTTTATCATTCCTGTGATGTTCCTCGGCCGTATCGGTCCGATCACGTTCGCGATGGGATTGATCATGAAGGACAGAAAGAATGTGAAGAGCGTATATCCGGAAGCGAAGATCCATCTCGGCTGATATGCGGGTGCATAAAATGTGGGGGGCTGCATCCCCTCATAACAGCCCCCCAAAGGATATAGAAACTACATGTAGACAATTCGCTTCGTTCATATTTCTATTTTAGAGAACAAAATACGCAGGATTTTTATGAAAATATGAATTTTCTGTTTTTGAATCTTAAACAACAGGAAAAACAGGGAGGAATTCAAGTAAATCCGGCTTTTGTATTTGCATCAGATGGGTTTTGTGTGATAATACTACGGTACGCTTGTAATATGAGGTCCTATTCATGAAAGAGTTTCTGAAATATATTAACTACTGGTCGGTCCTGAAGACTGCCGTTTATTTCTTCTTCTATATGCTCCTGATCTGGGGGGCGTCGAATAAGTTCGGCAAGAAGGAATTCCATGATGATTATGCGAGTCTTGAGGTGATGAAGTCGCTTCGTGGTTTTGCCGCGATCGGTGTGATTCTGCATCATATTTCTCAAGAGGAACTGTTCCAGCAGAGGAAGGTCCTGACTCCGTTTGTGAATGCCGGTGCTTTTTTCGTGGCGATATTTTTCTTCTGTTCCGGATATGGCCTTCTGAAGAGCCTCAATACGAAAGAGAACTACCTCAAAGGCTTTATCAAGAACAGGATCGTGAAGGCTATCGTTGTGCCGTTCTATGTAAATGTCCTTCTCTATGCGCTGTATCAGTACTTCCTGGTAAGGGTGAAGTGGTCGTCGGTGCACTGGATCTGTAATCTGTCGGGTCTTACGATGATGAATGTCTATGCGTGGTTCCCGATCGTGCTGGCGCTTCTTTATCTTTTCTTCTATCTGTTCTTCCGCTTTATTAAGAACCGACCGGTCTGCTTCCTTCTTATGGCTGCGGTTATTGTGGGTATGGGAATCGGATTCTGTTACAACGGACACTTCGCCTGGTGGCATGGACAGAAGAACTGGTGGATGGACTGGAATCACCCGAATACCATCTGGTGGAGAGATCAGAAGGTGCTTTGGTTTAACGGCGAGTGGTGGGTCAATTCTGCTGTGGCCTTCCTTATCGGTATGTTGTTCGCCAATTATGAGAAGTATATCGTTCCGTGGTTTAAGAAGCTGTATGCGCTGAAGTTCCATATCCTTCTGGCACTTACCTATTTCGCGTTCCTCCTGTCGGAGTTCGGTCAGAGCCATTACGGCTATTGGACGGAGTATGCTGGTTTCGGTCCGGGGATCAAGAACAAGATGTATACCTTCTTCTGCCAGCTTCCTGTTATGGCGCTTCTGGGCTTCCTGATCGTGATCTTCATGATGAAGTACCATGTCAGTAATCCTGTCACGCGTTTCTTCGGGAAGTTCTCTCTGGATACGTATCTCATGAATCTGATGGCTCTGGAGATCGTGCGCTACATGATGGACAAGAAGATGCTCTTCTTTAAGAAACTGGCGCCGAAGAACTGCCCTCTGGTCTTCGCTATCGCGGCGATCATTCTGACCGTGGGTCTTGGCGTGGGTGAGTATTATTTGACGGATGCCGTGAAGAAAGTGCTTTTTCCGAGGAAGAAAGATGCAAAACAGCCGGCTAGTGTATGACCGAAAGACGGGGACCTGTTATTCCGATGTCCAGTACGGCGGAGGATTTCTGAAGAAACTCTACGGAACGGCATTCGGAAGGTTCGTTATGCCCCTGGTTCTAAGTAAGCCTGTGTCAAAGATAGGCGGTCTATATACGGATACGTGGCTGTCGCGGATGCATATTCCGAAATTTATCCGGAAGAATAATATCAATATGGAAGAGTACGAGGACCGGAAGTTCCGTTCACTGAATGATTTCTTCACAAGACGGATCCGGGATGGAAAAAGACCTGTCGCGGAGGGTGACGGTGTTTTCGTGTCGCCGGCGGACAGTAAACTCAGCATCTATCCGGTCACATCAGATAAGCGTATCCTTATTAAGTGTAATGAGTATACGCTGGAGGATCTGGTGGGAAGAGGGATGGATCTTGCTGATTTTGCAGAGGGGGAATGTCTGGTGTTCCGGCTTTCTGTCGATGATTATCACCGCTACGGTTTTCCGGATTCTGGAAAAGTCCTGTCGTCCCGACATATTAAGGGGCGTCTTCATACTGTCAGTGACATTTCTTCACAGCATCGCGTCTATCAGGAGAACAGCCGGGTAGTCAGTTCGTATCAGACGGAGAATTTCGGAAGAATCATTATGATCGAAGTGGGCGCACTGATGGTCGGCAGGATCGTGAACCATGAGATCGTGGATTTCCGTAAGGGCCAGGAGAAGGGATACTTCCGGTTAGGCGGTTCAACGATCGTAGTCCTATGTCAGGCGGGTGTCCTGAAGCTTGATGAGGATATCGAAGAGTATGCGGCGCAGGGTATGGAAGTACGGTTAAGATACGGAGAGCGGGTCGGACTTTCTACTTGATGAGATCGGAGAGCTGCTGGCTCAGCTTAAGAGGCTGGCGGATACGAAGATCCTCGAAGAGCTCCTTTATCTGCTTTATCCATTCTATATCCAGTTTGTTTATTTCGTCTGTTGCCATGATGATCGCTGAGAACAGGATGACATCCTTGTTGATATAGAGGCACTCGAACTGCCAGCGCAGATCGGTCTGCTGTGTCAGGACGAGAAGATAGTCGGTGCCTTCATCGACGGTGCGCTGGATGGCAGAGGAATCAAGCATGGACTTCTCGTCTGTTACGAGCTGTGTGAAGTAGTTCCTGGCATCGTCTTCCGTCTGGTAATCGGTGTAGACCATGTACATCTCGCCGATAGGCATTTTCTCGCTTTTTGAATACACTTGAGCGTAGTGGTCGCGCTTCATGGAGGAGGCATCTGAATTGTCGATGGTGTCATCCATGTTGTAGTAGCCCGGTGCATCTAAAGTCGCTCCGGCTTTTCTTTCCAGGCCCATATCAGATAAAACGTATTTCTCGAAGTTTTCCACATCGAGTCGGGGGGATTTCTTAGAACAGCCCGTCATGCTGAGCAGTATGGAAGAAAGGATCAGGATCGCCAGAATTCTGCGCATAATTGCCTCCGTTAGGTTTCTTGGTTTCACGCACTCAATCATAACACAAGAGTAACGTGAATGTGCTATAATTTTACTGAAAGAAAAGAAACAGGTGAGAGTATGAAAAAGAGAGTGTCCATTCTTCTGGTTGTGACGATGCTGCTTACGATGATGGCAGCTGTCAGCGCCTGCAAATCAGAGGAAACAACGAAGAAAAAGAAGAAGACAACGAAGAAGACGAAGGAAACTGTCGAGACTACGGATCCGGACGATACGGAAACAGAACCGGCGGACAGTTCTACAGATACGCCGACGACTGAGACCCCTGAGAGTTCAGATGCGTCTGATCCTACCGATACATCAGATAGTTCGGATATGTCTTTCGGTAAGGATCAGAATCCTTCTACGCATGGGCCGGAAGGGGAGATCTTGCAGATCGGACCGCATGAGATCCCTGAATATGAGTATCATCAGGTTTCGGTGGAAGAACAGGTACTCGTGAATTCGGAGGGGCTGGTCGTCAAGATCACCGGTTATAAGCTCGGAAACGGTACAGACCGCACTTTCCAGCTGAATGTGGATAATCAGACAGGTCATCCGGTTAAGATGATGAGTGAGTTCTTCGCTGTGAATGGATTTGAATTGAGCGGGTTCTTCGTGGGGGAATTCGAAGATCAGACGAATACTGACACGGAATTCGAATTCTTTATGACACTCGGAACAGATATCGGAGACTGGGATCCGCGCACGGTCGATTTCCGTTTTTCTGTGGAGTATACAGATACAGAGGCGACGTATAAGACGGAACCTGTTCGTATTGTGACTTCGGCCTATGAGGAAGGAAATGAACCGCAATACGATTTCTCCTATGGTGCGACACTCTTCGATGACGGAACGATGAAGGTGGTTGCAATCGATTTCGGATCCGATAACTGGGGCGGCAATGAGCTTGTTCTGTACATTGAGAACAACCGGGATACAACGATGATTTTCCAGAAGGATTTACTCCGCGTCAACGGTATAGATATCAGCGAACTCCTTTATAAGTTTATTCAGCCGCACAGCAAGGCGATCGCGTATATCACATTCTTTGAGAGCGATCTCGAGGAGGCGGATATCACGAAGATCGAGACGATTACGCTGTCCATCCTGATTCAGGAAGATGGAAATTATAAGGATAAGATTATCGGCGATCCGGTGACCATAGAGGTCGGATGATCGTATCCGGAACGCCGGAAAACAGGTGAAACGAAGAGTATGAAACTGGTTGACATGACTTGCACCGGATGTGGTGCGAATGTACAGGTGGATGCAGCTGTGAAGGTTGCGACATGTACCGTGTGCGGCAAGCAGATGCTGATCTCGCACAGCGGTGAGTTCGGTGCGGGTTATGAACAGGAGATGGGAAGGATCCAGGCGCAGCGCGATGCCGAGGAAAACTGGAAGAAGGAACGTGAAGAGCGTATCCGTCAGAAAGAGGAAGAGAAGAAGCGTGCGGCACAGCAGAAAGAAATGGACCGTATCCGCAGACAGCTGAATAAGGTCTGCATCGCGGAAATGATCATCTGCTTTCTCTTCCTGATCTCTCCGATTGTGGTCCGGGATGGGGTGTCTGTGACATGGATCCGCTTCGGCGCGGCTTTTATCCAGTTGGGATTGATTGCAGCCATAGCTTATTTCTTCTCGAAAGATAAGTATTTCGGACCCATTGTTCTTGCTTGTGGAATCTGTGCGGTGCTGAGCCTGGCGACGACTTTCTTCGCAAGTGTAGTCGTCTGGTTCCTGATTTTCAACATTATTAAGCTCATTTTCATGATGAGGATCGAACGAGTTCGTTATTCCTGGAAAGAGATCTGGGACCAGGTTACGGGGAGGGTGAACCATGAATAAGGACTTATTGCCACCGGCTCTGGCCGAACGTGTGGAAAAACAAGAGAAGTATTCAGACCGTATTCGCGGCTGCCTGTTCGGAGGCGCCGTCGGAGATGCGCTCGGTTATCCGGTAGAGTTTCATAGTATCGACAGTATTCATGCGAAGTACGGGTCTTCCGGCATTACTGAGTATGAGATAGATCCGGCCTCGAAAGTGGCGCTGTTCTCGGACGATACGCAGATGAGCTTATTCACTGCAAATGGTCTTCTATACGGAAAGACCCGATCGCTCCTGAAAGGGGTCGCTTCCCAGCCCAGCTATTATGTATATCTGGCCTATCTGGATTGGCTGGAGACCCAGCGCGGCATGTCCGGAGCTGGAGGCATTACTTGGCTGTCAGATATTGATGGGTTATATAGCTGCAGAGCGCCCGGCGCGACTTGCCTGGACGCCCTGGCGTCCGGGGAGCGGGGATCTACGATCAACCGCATCAATCACAGTAAAGGCTGTGGCGGCGTAATGCGTGTGGCTCCGGTCGGACTCGTTATGCGGGATGAGGATGATATGACCGTAGCGACAGAAGGGGCGGAAATTGCTGCTCTGACGCATTCGCATTCTCTCGGATTTATGCCGGCAGCATTCCTTGCCCATGTGGTCAAGAATGCAGTCATGGCGGGTCCGGAGGTGACGCTGGGCGTTCTGATCGAGAATGCGAAGGAAACGATTCAAGTGCTTTTCGCACAGAGAAAGCATCTTGAGGTGTTTATCAATCTGATCGATAAGGCTGTATCCTTGGCTGGAAATGGAGCTTCGGATGAGGAGAATATCGCGATGATAGGAGCAGGCTGGTGTGGAGATGAGGCACTGGCCATCGCCCTTTACTGCGCGCTTCGTCATGAGGGAGATTTCACGTCTGCCGTGATATCTGCGGTCAATCACAGTGGAGACAGTGATTCAACGGGAGCCCTGGCCGGAAATATCGTGGGGGCGATGGTCGGCTATGACGCGATCGAGGAGAAGTGGAAAGACAATCTGGAGTTGAAGGATACGATTCTGGAAATGGCGGACGATCTGTGTTATGGATGTCTGGTTGATCCGGAAAGTGGATATGTGGATGAGAAGTGGCGTGACAAGTACGTCCGCGAACTTGTGGGGTAAGTGTATGGATCCGAAATTTATGAATGTTCCGGAAGAAGAACCGGTAAAAGATGAGCGGGTGAATGAAGAGCCTGTAAGCGCGGAGCCGCTGGAGGCAGAGCCGTCGCCGGAGGTTCCGGAAGAGATTTCGTCTCCAAGTCCGAGTGAGAAAGAGAATTCGGAAGATGCGGGGGACGGCTCGGAGGGGCAGGCTGATCATGCGCTTGTGGAAGTCGTTCCCGGTCCGATCCTGTCGCCGGAGTCTCTGTCGAAAGGCAATTCAGTTGGTTTTCCCAAAGAGGTGGAGGAGTCGATTCCTTTCTATCGGGACAGGAATTTCTGGAAAAATGTGGTGGTGATCGCTTTAGCTGTGATCGTGATCGGAGCGATTGCGGGGGGCGTCGGGTATCTTGCAGGAAAAGGCAGATCCGGTGACGAGACCAACAGGAAAACGAAAACCACGCAGAAGGATGATTCGACGAAGAAAACGAAGAAGGGTGAGTCTTCGGATTCAACGGAGACGCCCGGTTCTTCTGCGACGGGAAGTCTCAGTATTTACGGACTTCGTGCAGCGTGTGTGAGTGCTGGTATGAAGATCATGGACAACAAGGATTCGTCTTACGATTTCATGGCGTATGACGATTCGATGCAGGTTCTGGTGACTCTGCAGGAAGTGGGGCAGATCGACTTCGATCAGCTGGTGCAGAATCTGATCTGTGATACGACGAATGTCGAGTCGGATAAGCTTACGCAGAACGGGAATATCGTGCGGTATGACGGTCTGCAGGATAAAGAGCATCCTGATTTGGGTTATTCTTTCCTGGAACTGATCTATGTTGACGGCTACTATGTCTTCGTGCAGGGACTGGCAGAGAAGGAAAGCGATTCTGTGATCATCCGTGCGAGAAACCTAGCCGGTTCAGTGGAAGAGGCACTCGGGATATCCTGAGCCTGGCGGATTTATACTGAAAAGATACTCGATATTTTGCAAGAAACACTTGCATTTGTACTTTTGTTGGAATACACTAATTAACAATCAAAGACAAAGAAGAGGACATGTTTTCCGTTTCTTTATTGATCAGACAGAGAGAAAGAGCCATTGGCTGGAAGCTCTTTCCGAGTATCAGACGGGAAGTACCACCTCAGAGTCGCGCTCCTTAAAGGGAAACCGAGTATGGAGCAGCCGCTGCCTACGAGCGTTAAGAGGGGACAATGAGTGGTCCGGGGAGAGTCTCGGGCAATTAGGGTGGAACCGTGCAGTCATGCATCCCTATATGCGGGATGCGTGGCTTTTTTGTATTCCGCGGAAAAATCGAAAGACCATACAAAGGAGGAAAGCAAAATGGTTGATTTTAGTAACAAAGAAGAGAGAAACAGGTATCGCCATAGTACATCTCATATCATGGCGCAGGCCATTAAGAGACTGTGGCCGGAGACGAAGCTTGCCATTGGCCCTGCAATCGATGATGGGTTCTATTACGATTTTGACCGTGATGAAGCTTTCTCGGCGGAAGATTTAAAGAAGATCGAAGAAGAAATGAAGAAGATCGTCAAGGAGAACCTGCCGATCGAACGATTCGAACTTCCGAGAAAAGAAGCCAGAGAACTGATGGAGAAACTCGGTGAGCCGTATAAAGTCGAACTGATCGATGATCTTCCGGAAGATGCGGTCATCTCTTTCTACAAGCAGGGTGAGTTTACGGATCTTTGTGCCGGTCCGCACATGGAGTCCACAGGTGAGATCAAGGCGTTCAAGCTTCTTTCCTGTGCGGGGGCGTACTGGAGAGGTTCAGAGAAGAATAAGATGCTCCAGCGTATCTATGGTACAGCGTTCCCTGATAAGGAACAGCTGAAGGCGTTCGTGGCCGCTCGTGAGGAAGCGCTGAAGCGTGATCATAACAAGCTTGGACGTGAACTTGAGTATTTCACCACTGTGGATTATATCGGTCAGGGTCTTCCGATCCTTCTGCCGAAGGGAGCCCGTGTCGTCCAGCTTCTGCAGCGCTGGGTCGAGGATTATGAGCAGTCTAAGGGCTGTCTTCTGACCAAGACACCGTATTTTGCGAAGCGGGACCTTTATAAGATCTCCGGGCACTGGGATCACTATCGCGATGGCATGTTCATCATGGGTGATCCGGATGATGAGTCGAAAGAGTGCTTCGCACTTCGTCCGATGACCTGCCCGTTCCAGTATCAGGTATTCCTGAACCGCCAGAGAAGTTATCGTGATCTGCCGATGCGGCTGACCGAGACCTCGACTCTGTTCCGTAATGAGGACAGTGGCGAGATGCACGGCCTGATCCGTGTCCGTCAGTTTACTATCTCTGAGGGACATTTCATCATCCGTCCTGACCAGCTGGAGCAGGAATTCAGCAACTGCCTTGAAATGGCCAAGTATTTCATCGGCACTGTAGGCCTTCTGGAAGACTGTACTTTCCGTTTCTCCCAGTGGGATCCGGCAAATCCGAAGAATAAGTACGAAGGTACTGCCGAGCAGTGGGAAGAAGCACAGGCGGCGATGAAGAAGATCCTCGACGATCTCGGACTGGAGTACACTATCGGAATCGATGAGGCTGCTTTCTACGGACCGAAGCTCGACATTCAGTATAAGAATGTATTCGGTAAGGAAGATACTCTCGTTACCATCCAGATCGATATGCTTCTGGCGGAGAAGTTCGGTATGGAATACATCGACAAGGACGGACAGAAGAAGCTTCCGTACATCATCCACAGAACCAGCCTCGGCTGCTTCGAGAGGACTCTGGCTTACCTGATCGAGAAGTATGCAGGCTGCCTGCCTCTGTGGATGGCTCCGGAGCAGGTGCGTATCCTTCCTATTGCCGATGCGCATCTTGACAGATCCTTCGAGATCCGTGATGCACTTCGTGCGAAGGGAATCCGCGCAGAAGTGGATGACCGCTCCGAGAAACTTGGCAAGAAGATCAGAGAGGCCAATATCGAGAAAGTCATCTACATGTTTACTGTAGGGGATAAGGAAGTCGAGGAAGGCACTGTATCTGTACGTTCCCGTTTTGAGGGCGATCTTGGGTCCATGAGTGTTGATGCTATCGCAGAGAAGATGCTCGAGGAGATCAACAGCAAGAAGGCTGTGAAGAACTGAATAGTCTGATACTTGTTATATCGTAAAAAAGAAGCCTTCGGGCTCTCCGAAAAGGAGGCGGCCCGAAGGCTTTGTTTTTTATCTGTTAAACGGATTTCTATAATCAGACGACCGGGATATCGTAAAGACCGATTTTCTCGATGACCTCGTAGTACTCGATCGGGACATCGGCGCCCGGAGCGGTGTCGATCATGCAGAGTACGAGAGCCTTCTCATCACGGTACAGATACAGTTCGTAAGTGTGATTGTCGTAATCTGCAATATTCTTAACGATATAGTGATGGGTGTTGCCCTGCCATTCATCAGATTTCATACCGTTGAGCTCGCTGATGTTCTCTTCAAACATCTCATAATACTGACGGCATGTCGCCGGATCGTCGAATTCCGCAACGATGAAGTTAAATGAGTCGTCGCTTTTTACCATCTCGAAGGCGTTGGTTCCATTCGAGTTGTTTTCATTTTCGAGTTCAAGACCGGCTTCTGTGAGGATGGATTTGACTTCGTCAAGAGAAATGAGGTGACGGTCAACGACATCCGGTTCCGGGCGGGTCTCATACGTATCGTCCGGCTCTGTATCACTGGTTGGAGTGGTCTGAGCGGTGGTGGATTCAGTGGTGGATTCGGTGGTGGATTCAGTGGTGGTATCTACCGTCGGATCTTCTGTGGTGTCAATCGCCGGATCCGTATTCTGCGGGTCATCACCGTTCTTCAGAGCGTCTCGAACATCCTCGAAAGAATCCATGAGGAGATCATATACTGGTT
Source organism: Clostridia bacterium (assembly GCA_016281535.1). Taxonomy (GTDB): domain Bacteria; phylum Bacillota; class Clostridia; order Saccharofermentanales; family Saccharofermentanaceae; genus Scatonaster. The sequence continues at coordinate 80,655 of JAEEIT010000131.1, forward strand.
CGTCATCGGCAACGATCCACTTATCGTCATAAGACATATCGAGCTCGACTTCGTCACTCTTGGTCTTGGCTTTCTTGTTGTTAATGGCCTCTACGAGTTCGTCCACATCACTTGGGTCATCAACAGAATTCAGGATCTTGTCAAGATCGACATAGGTGATCTCGACTGTGGCTGTACCAGTGCCTTTCTTCTCTTTGCCTTCTGCTTCAGTGACCTCGAATTCGACTTTCTCAATGTAGGCATTCAGAACATCAAATTCGTCGGATTTCAGATCCAGATCTGAGAAGGAAGACTCCTCGGCGTACTTGGTGATCTTGCTGAGAGACATGTTGGTCAACTGCTTAAAATAATTCTCAACAGCTTCAACGATCTCTTCGTTTCCGGCTTCATTATCCTTTTCATTCTTCTTGTCAGAAGAGCAGGCACTGAACAGAAGGGCGAAGGACAAAGTAACCGCGGCGATTCCAGTTAATCTCTTTTTCATAATGGTCTCCTTTTTCATTTTTTCTTTTTCCTTATACGTAAATATATGTATTCACATAATCCGATAATATTATTATTCCTTGATAAATGCAAACTACAAAATGCACAAAAAAGAAAATTGAACTGATTTTTTCACTTTCTTGTTGACACGTTTGGCATTTAGAAGTATGATTTAGTGGTTCGCGACGGGGTGTGGCTCAGGTGGTAGAGTGCTTGCTTCGGGAGCAAGAGGCCGCGAGTTCGAGTCTCGCCACTCCGACCAGTCGGATGCGTCTGTAGTCACTAGACTGCAGGCGCTTTTTCTTTTTCTGTTTTTCACGTATAATCTTTGTATATTGTTTAGCTGTGGAGATTTGATATGGAACAGATCTTGAAATGGTTGTTTTCGCCTAAGCCTTATGTATGTCTGGCTGTGATTATTGTCTCGCTTCTCATTTGGTCAATGGTGCGTAGATTCGTAAGAAAAGTAATTGCGGAAGAAGATAAGAAGTCGGGAGTAGCGGCAATTCTTCTGAATGTAACGAAATACTTCCTCATTGCGATGTGCATACTGGCTATTCTGCAGATCAATGGAATCAATGTGTCCAGCGCAATAGCAGGTCTTGGTATCGCCAGTGTGATCGTCGGTCTCGCGCTTCAGGATGCCCTGAAGGATATTATCATGGGTGTGAATATCATCAGCGAGAATTTCTTCCGCGTCGGTGATATTGTTAAGATTGGAGAGTATTCCGGCAAGGTTACGAACCTTTCGCTGAAGTCGACAGAGCTAGTGAATGGTGAAGAGGGTTATGAGCTTCATATCTGTAACAGAAATATTGACCGGGTACTGGTTTATAACGATATTCTGGTTTTGGATATACCGCTGTCTTATGGTGAGGATGCGGAGAAGATCCGTGATGCTTTTGATAGTATCACTTCGGCTGTCGCCTCTATGAAAGAAGTTAAGAAAGCCGAATATCTCGGCCTTCAGTCCTATCAGGACTCCTCGGTACTCTATCGCCTTCGTATTACAGTCAGTCCCCAAAACCGTGCCGTTATTCGTCGACAGACACTTCAGAAAGTGGATGAAATACTCGCAGAACTCGGAATCGCGATTCCGTTTCCTCAGGTGGATGTACATCTTGACGGGGGAAAGGATATTGCGAAGTAAAGCCCCTGACTGATCCAGGTTCGGATCCCGTTCGGATTTGTTCACAAATTGTTTACAAATCTTCGCGCTGTATGGTATCATCAAATTGATTTGAAATAATGGGAAGGGGTATTTCCGGTGAAAAAGTCGTACTGGGTATATTCAGGTATATTGCTTTTCCTTGTCCTCGTGATGATTATCGGTGGAACGATCCAAGATCATCGCACTAAGAAGGCGAAGCTTCGCAAGAGTGTGACGATGACCATGATCTCTGCTGGTTGCTTCGAGAGACAAGACGAGGAGAAGATACCCGATCTGCCTTCCGGCGATGTGTTGCTTCATGGGGGAGAAGAAGTAGACCTGTCGACTCTTTCTGAAGCGTCGAAAATGATTCCACAGCTTCAGGAAGCGGGCGTCGATGGACAGGCACTCTTCACTTCGGTCGGCCAGAAACTCCTTGCCGGTGCCAGTTTTGAGATTACAGATACGGATATCAGTGGACGTGATGCGGATGTAACCGTCCATATCTATTATGGTGATCATGAAGGGGAAATCGTTCTTGAATATTTCTATTATCAAGGAGAATGGATGCTTTCAAATACTGTTGATGCCCTAAAATCGCTGACCGTGGGCGGGCAGGATTACGATACTGCACAGGCATCTGCATTTGAATACATATACAAACAATTCTGAAATCGTGTGAAAGAGGAGAATGGAGCATGAAGAAGAGTTATATTATTGCGTTGATAGCAATCGGGGTGGTAATTGTCGGTATTATTATTTTCCACCTCATTTCGACCTATGGGCCGGGAAGCGAAAATGCCCAGATGAAGAAAAGAGTGGAGTACGTTCTTGAATCCTACGGTGCGAAGAATGATAAGAGTGGTACATGGTCCAATTACAAGCCGAAAGAGACTGATCTGGATATCGGTGTGTCTGCCATCAGTCTGTGCTCTGCTTTTAACAGAGGCAGATTCGATACAGAGGAAGAAGCTAGAACGCATCTTCTGGCAGGAGTGTATTATAAGATCGATGAGGTGAAGAAAGAAGGACATACTTTTGTTGTTTCCGTTGTGATGATCCGACTTGATCAAACGAGAGGTACATGTTATTTCATTTTCGAATATGATAAACTAAAAGGCGAGTGGGTGCTGGATCCTGAAACAGCGGAGCTGGCAATGTACGTTGGAAACGGAATCGGAGGATCCGGAGATCTTGCAGGAGATATCCTGGATGCGGTGATTTCGCTGTGATGGAGGTTATAAATGGAAGGATTATATGAGTCCGGAGAAGACTATCTTGAGACGATACTGATTATTTCCCAGCGTAAAGGAAGTGTTCGGTCGATTGACATCGCAAACGAGATGGAGCTGTCTAAACCGAGTATCAGCAGAGCGGTCGGAATTCTGAAGAATAAGAATCTGATCGTTGTGGACGAGGATGGATTTATCATCTTGACCGATGAAGGTAAGAAGATCGCTAAGAAGATCTACGAGCGCCATCAGGTATTAACGGAAGCTCTGATCCTTCTTGGGGTGGATTCTAAGACGGCTGCGAAGGATGCATGCCGGATCGAGCATGATCTTAGCGAATCGTCTTTTACCAAGATCAAGAAGCATATGAAAGAATATAAAGCACAGAAGAAGCAGGAAGAAAACAAGAAGAAGTAAGTGCTCCGGCATGTGATGTGGTATTTCTGTGAAGGCGGACTTGTTAGAAGTCCGCTTTTTTCTGTTTCTTCATAATCTTTCGAAATCGATTTCGGAAAAACGATTGAAGTTATTCAGCCTTTCGGATAATATTAGTAAGGTAAATCAGTGTCGGGGTTTATAAGGCTTCGGCATTAGGGTAAATGGAGGAATATAAAAATGAAGAAACAGAAGATTGGTGCTCTTGTTCTGGCATTGTCTATGATTTCTTCCGTGGCGCTGGCGGGATGTAAGAAAAGTGATGAATCTACTACCGCTTCGTCGAGTGGTGGAGATACGACCACTTCTGCGACGTCTGCTTCGGAATCGGAATCTGAATCGGAATCCGCAACGGATGCAAGCTTCGAACAGGTTGAGGTCAACAAGCCGGAAGTTCCGGATGGGGTTCCGAGTATCCTTGAGGATATCGGAAGTGATGACGTAACCTACGAACCGCGTGGAGAGGTACAGCTTACGGTTGAGGATGCGGACAAGGCCAATGGTAAGGTACTGCATTGTGCCGGACGTACAGACAACTGGAATGGCGTAAACTTCCCGTGCGATAATTTGGCAGGAAACACGATCAATATTCAGACAGCTGTCAAATCTGAAAGCGGAGATGTTACGATCTCTCTGCAGTTCGATATGCTGGGTAGCCCATCTTACAATAACTTATTCCATGTTACCGGCTGTGCAGATGGTTTCGTTGAGGGTAAGGGTTCCACTCCGATCCCGGAGACCGCGACAAACGTTTATGTTTATGTTGAGAGCGGCGATACCAAGGACATCTACATTGACTACATGTATATAACCGTCGAAGGCGAGTATTTCGATCCGTCTAAAGCTCAGGAAGTGGAGCTTGCTGACTTCTCATCCTATGAGTCCCTTAAGGAACTGTATAAGGATGATTTCGAGATCGGATGCTGTGTTCCGGCACAGATGATCGAGAGCGATGTGGAAGAGCCGAGACAGCTTCTGGCTGCCCAGTTCAGTTCTTTTACATGTGAGAATGAAATGAAACCGGAGAATATTCTTGATTCTGCTACGACACTGGCAGATCCTGCGAAGTATGATGAAGCTCCGGCTTTGGATTTCTCCCGTTGCGAAGGCATCCTGAATTTCGCAAAAGAAAACGGCATCAAGATGCGTGGTCATACCCTCGTATGGCACTCCCAGACACCGGACTGGTTCTTCTATGAGAACTACGATGTGAACGGAAATCTTGCTTCCCGTGATCTTATGATTAAGAGACTCGAGAACTATATCAAGGGTGTGTTCGAGTACATCGGAACGAATTATCCGGGTATGTTCTATGCGTTTGACGTAGCGAATGAGTGTATCGATGACCACAATAATCTTCGCGAGAGTAACTGGACCAAGACGATCGGTGACGACTTCCTCGAGTATGCATTCAAGTTCGCAAGACAGTATGCTCCGGAAGGTGTGAAACTCTTCTACAACGACTACAATGAGTATGTAGAGGGTAAGCAGAATAAGATCATCGAAGTCCTGAAGCCGATCGCTGAAGCGGGTAACCTCGATGGTATGGGTCTGCAGTCCCATATCTCCAGCCCGATCTCTATGGATAAGTACATCGGCGCACTGAAGAAGTACGCGGATGAACTGAAGGTTGTGATCCATGTTACTGAGCTGGATGTAAACGCTGTGAAGTCTTCCAGCAATCCTGATTATGATCAGGGTGTGTATTATCTGAATCTGTTTAAGGCACTTCTTGATGCGAAGGCTGAAGGTTACGCGATCGAGAGTGTTACGATCTGGGGCCTGACGGATGCCGGTTCCTGGCGTTCTTCTGATACTCCGGTCCTCTTCCGTGGTGATCTTTCCAAGAAGCCGGCGTTTGACGGTGTGGTTCTTGCCAAGAAGGGCGGTGAACTGGAGAAGCCTGCAGATTATGTAGAGCCTCCGAAGGATGACGATCCGTTCGATGATAACTATGAGAATGGTGAGATCGCTGGATCTCCGCGTGCGGGTGCGAAACTTGAAGTGGTTACAGATGACGCGAAGGAAGGCGAGAAGTGCCTCTCCGTTTCCGGTATGACGGAGACATGGGATGGTTATGTGGTCGATCTGACCCGTTATCTCGGCAAGAAGGTTAAGTTCTCGTTCTATGTGAAGTCCACTGCGGCGACGACGGCTTTCAGTGCGGATATTTCCGATCTGTGGCCTCATATCATTGAGATCGACACGAGCAGTGGCGAGTGGGTTCTGGTTGAAGGAGAGATGGATCTGACCACATCGAACTGGGTACTCCCGTCCGGTGAGGTAGAAGTTCCGGCAGATCTGGATTCGCTGCGTCTCTACTGGGAGACTTTCGATTGTACCGATGATTTCTATCTTGATGGCGTACACTTCGAGGTAGTCGGCTGACCGATACTCTGATACAATAGTATAAGAACTTCATTAGTGGGGCTGCTCGAAAGGGCAGCCCTGCTTATCAAAGGAACGGAAAAGGAGAAGCCGTATGAGTATTTGTGCGATTGTTGCGGTAGACAGAAACTGGGCGATCGGTTATAAGGGAAAACTACTGGTCAGTCTTCCTGAAGATCAGAAACAGAATTTCAAAGTCAAAACGATGGGTCATCCTGTTATCTACGGCAGAAAAACACTGGATACGTTTCCGGGAGGAAGACTCCTTCCGGGAAGAGAAAACATTATTCTGTCCAGAAATGCAGAACTCTCCGTAGAAGGGGCGAAGGTGATGCACTCGGTGGACGAAGTCCTGAAGTATGCTGCAAGTGAGCCGGATGAGATCTTCTTTATTATCGGCGGGGCACAGATCTATGAACAGTTCCTTCCTTTCTGTGATACCTGCATCGTATCGCGTATCGATGCCGAGTATGAAGCGGATACCTATTTCCCGAATCTTGATAATCTCAAAGAGTGGAAGCCGATCCGAAAAGAAGGCCCGATCGATTCTGTGAAGGGTGTAAGCTTTGAAATATGGACGTTCCGGCGTGATAGACGGTATAAGAACCATCGTTAACATGCACAAATGACGGTTGTGCAATATGCATAACAAATAACAACTTCGTATGTGCAACCTCGACAAAACGCGCGTTGACTCGTGTGACCGGTAAAGTTATAATGAGCTCGCAAGGTCAGGAAAGACCGAGCGAAGGAAAAAAGAAACTTTTACTTAACAAGGAGGTAGTCACCATGAAGGCTTTTAACATGAGCAATGTAGATGTTCACCAGTTTATGCAGGCGCTTGATTCCTGTTCCGGCGATGTAATGCTTATTACCGATGAAGGTGACAAGTTTAATCTGAAGAGCAAGCTCAGCCAGATCACAGGTCTGATGAAGCTGATCGAGGGCGGTAAGCTCGTAAGCGCGAAGATCTACTGCTCCAACCAGGAAGATGAGGCGCTGCTGTTCAGACTGAATCTTTTCGGAACTGTGGAAGACGTCGAGAATATCGGCTGATCCTCTGCATGACGGAACCTAAGCTTGAGGAGTATTCCCTGGCTTAATTTCTACGAAACCACACGAGGCTGTGACGGATATGTACCGGCACAGCCTCGATTTTTATACAGAGAATTATTTTTCTTTATATTTTCTTAGTACTTTTCATCCTGGGATTGGCTATAATGGTTGGCGTAGGAGGGGTTGTCTTACTATGATAAAGGAACTGAAAGTAAACTTCTATCGTCTCTTCAGATCGAAATCTTTCTGGGTGGTCTCGATTCTGCTGGTTATTGGAGCGATACTGTCGGCGATGGCTATCAAGTTTTTTGTGGACGACCCTTTCAATTTCATAAGTGAGATGAAAGAGACCGTGACGGAATACTCGACAACGGAGGAAGATGCGCAATCTGTTAAAATCATTTTCGATAGTTTGGATCAATATGTTAATGTAAACAGCCTTAATGGTGTTGTACAGATGACACTGTGTTCCGATCTGGTTTGTTTTCTTCATTGTATCGTAGTGGCTCTGTTTATTTCTTCAGAATATAAGTCCAGGTTTCATGTGAACCGCTTCTCTCTTAATGCAGCTCCTGCGTTCATCGTATTTATGGAGTGGCTTACACTGATGATCGAAGTTGTCATAATGGAGCTTATTTGCTACGGAGTCACATTGGGATTTTCTGTTGCGATGTGCCGTTCTTTCCGTTTTGACGATGCGGCAGTTATGGCTAAGAATGCATCGTTGGCCATAGCCGTCATGCTGGCCTTCGCAAGCTTTTCTTTTATGGTGGCATATCTGCGCAAAGCAGGAGCTCTTTCCATCGCGCTCAGTTCTATGTTTGCATTCGGGATTTTTGACTTTGTTCTTGGTGTAGCGTCGATCTGGGCGGATTGGGCAGGGCACTTCGCGCTGAATAATACAATGTCCATGATTGCACTAAACCAGCTCAATCCTATGGATTATGTACTTAAAGCCGGAGCTATATTCCTGTATATTGCTTGTTTCCTCGGTGTTTCATTGATTGCTGCATGGAAACGTGATCCATACTAAGAAAGATATATTTTGTGGTATAATAATATGTCACGAAATATGCGTTCTTAGGAGATTTTATGATCAACTACCTATATAATGCCAGAGATATTGCAGCTTACTTCAAATGGGCGGGAGTCACGTCCCATCAGGAGAAGGAGTATCTACATTACTTTTTCCAGATTGGCAAGGATATCCTGGCCAAGCCGCTTACCTATGACTACGAGACATTCGAGAAGGCGGTGTACCGGGAGCTCTATTATCTGTGGTCGGAAGGCTTCGAGAATGAGTTTTCCGATATTGCACTGATTGCTCCGAAAGGAGCCGTCTCTCTTATCTGCGATCAGGAATTTATCACGCTCGAGTCCTATATGAAGCTTCTGGCACTGCACCTCATTTTCTCGAGAAACCTGCCATATGTGCATGTGAACTTTACCGGTCTTATGCTCCCACTGGGTCTGAAGGGCGAATTTACCGACTTCGAGAGAAATGTGGCGGTTGCCTGTGAAACCCTGCATCTTATTACGCAGGATGTCTTTTCCCAGCCTTTTGATCTGAATCTGGGTATTCCGGATGAGGTTCTTTGTCTATGCCTCGAACCGGAGTTCCGTAAGAGCCTGTCTGCCCATGAAGACTTCCGTAAGCGTTTCATTAAGAATGCGGCTTCGCGTCTGCAGGAACTGAAGAAGACTTCGGCGGAGATCCAGGAGAAGGAAGAGAAGAAGAAACAACGGCTTCTTAAACGGAAACAGGCCCGTGAGGCGGCAAAAGCTGAAAGAGAAGCGGCAAAGGCAAAGAAGACGACAGATAAAACAGAAAAAACGGTGGATGAGCCGAAGACGATAAAGACGCCTAAAAAGGCGCAAACGAAAAAGAAAGAATCGTAAGGGAAAAGAAGGATTTTCATGGAACAAATAAGAAATATGGGCCTGGATATAGGCTCTACGACCATTAAGATCGTTATTACCGAAGGAGAAGAGGTGGTGTATTCTGAGTACAGAAGACACCATTCCGATATTGCCGGAGAGCTTCTGGGAGCTTTTGAAGAAGTGAATAAGAAGTATCCGGATCTTATGGCAAGAGTGCAGATCACGGGTTCAGGCGGACTCTCGGTCGCGAAGTGGCTGGGACTTGATTTCGTGCAGGAAGTTATTGCTGAGACGGTTGCCATCAAGAAGTATCATCCTGAAACGGATGTAATCATCGAACTCGGTGGAGAAGATGCGAAGATCACGTATTTGCATCCGGTTCCGGAACAGCGTATGAATGGTACATGTGCCGGCGGTACCGGTGCATTTATCGACCAGATGGCGACGCTTCTGCGTACGGATGCAGACGGTCTGAACGAAATGGCGAAGTCTTATACGACTCTGTATACGATTGCTTCAAGATGTGGTGTGTTCGCTAAGAGTGACCTGCAGCCGTTGATCAATGAGGGCGCGGCGAAAGAGGACCTGGCTGCTTCCATTTTCCAGGCCGTGGTCAATCAGACGATCGCGGGACTTGCCTGCGGACGTCCGATCCGGGGACATATTGCTTTCCTCGGGGGACCGCTGTTCTTCAATTCCGAACTTCGAAAAGCTTTCGAGAGAACGCTTCAGGATCAGGTGAAATCCTTCTGGATTCCGGATAATGCGCAGATCTACGTGGCTCTTGGTGCGGCACTGGGTGCCAAGGGGGAACCGGTCAAGCTTACGGATCTTATTGCATCTTTCTCGTCAAGAGAAGGATTCGAACCGGATATCAAGCGTATTGCGCCGCTGTTTTCAAGTGCCAGGGAGAAAGAACTCTTCGATGAACGCCATCAGAAGGCGACTCTGGATCTGTATCAGCTTTCGAAGCAGAAAGGACCGTGTTATCTGGGTATTGATGCCGGCAGCACCACGACTAAGGCCGTTCTTATCAATGAAGAAGGCCAGATGGTCTACACATACTATGCCAGCAACCAGGGAAATCCTGTTAAGAGCGCGGTCAACATCGTAAAACAGCTTTATGAACAGATGCCGCCGGAAACCTATATTGCGAACAGTTGCGTGACCGGATATGGTGAGAATATCATCCGTGCCGCACTGGGGGTGGATCTCGGTGAGATCGAGACGATGGCGCATTTCCAGTCGGCGAAATACTTCTGTCCGGATGTGGACTTTATCATCGACATCGGTGGACAGGATATGAAATGCATGAAGATCCGTAATGGTGTCATCGACTCGATCATGCTCAATGAGGCCTGTTCTTCAGGTTGCGGCTCCTTTATCCAGACCTTCGCAGAGAACCTCAATATGGATGCGCATACGTTCTCTATCGAAGCGCTCTCGGCTGAGAATCCGGTCGATCTCGGTACCCGCTGTACCGTATTCATGAACTCGAAGGTCAAACAGGCACAGAAAGAAGGCGCAACTGTCGGTGATATTTCCGCAGGCCTTTCGTATTCTGTCGTCCGTAATGCACTCTATAAAGTCATCAAGATCCGTGATACCCAGGAACTCGGGAAGAAGATCGTCGTGCAGGGTGGTACGTTCCTGAACGATGCGATCCTTCGTTGCTTCGAGCTGATCTCGGGCCGAGAGGTCATCCGTCCGAATGTGGCCGGACTGATGGGAGCCTTCGGAGCAGCGATCATCGCGAAGAAACGGATGCCGAAAGATCAGAAAGTATCCGGACTTCTTGGCCTGGAAGATCTGAACCGCTTCGACATGACAACGGAGATGACGACCTGCCCTCTCTGTACGAACCACTGTAAACTTACGATCTCCACATTCAGCAACGGAGAACGTTTTATCTCCGGTAACCGCTGTGAGAGAGGCGAGGGAAAAGAGAAGGCGAAGGATACGCTTCCGAACCTGATTGCGTACAAATATGCCCGGACTTTCCGATATAAGCCGCTTGCGAAGGATAAGGCTCCGAGAGGCGAGATCGGTATTCCGCGTGCCCTCAATATGTATGAGAATTATCCTTTCTGGTTCACGGTACTGACGGAACTGGGGTTCTCTGTCATTCTCTCGCCGAGATCGAATCATGAGCTCTTCGAGAAGGGAATGGATTCGATTCCGTCCGAGAGTGTGTGCTATCCGGCGAAACTCGTGCATGGCCATATCGAAAGCCTGATCGAGAAGGGGATCAAGACGATCTTCTATCCGGATATCCCGTATGAACGTTGTGAGAATAAGGATGCCGGCAATCACTTTAACTGTCCGATCGTGGCTTCCTATCCGGAAGTAATCAGGAATAACCTCGAGAATATTCAGGATAAAGGCATCAAGTACTTGAATCCTTTCCTGCCGCTTGATAATGACGATGCACTGGCGGAACAGCTGTCGATCGCTTTCTCTGATTTCGGCGTGACAAAGGCCGAGGCGGCGAAAGCCGTCGCAGCCGGTAATAAGGAATACGATGAGTATAAGGCGGATATCAGAAGAAAAGGGCAGGAGGTCATCGAAGATCTGGCACGTACCGGACAGAAGGGTATTGTGCTTTCGGGCCGCCCGTATCACACGGATCCGGAGATCCATCACGGAATACCTGAGATGATCAATTCTCTCGGCCTTGCTGTGCTCAGTGAGGACAGCGTAGCGGTTCCGGGAAGACTCGAAAGACCGATCCGCGTCATCGATCAGTGGATGTACCATACCCGTCTTTACGAAGCGGCCGCTTATGTGGCCACGAACGAGAATCTGGAGCTTGTACAGCTGACATCTTTCGGCTGTGGACTGGATGCCGTAACCTCGGATCAGGTCCAGGAGATTCTGGAATCGCAGGGGAAACTCTATACGCTTCTTAAGATCGATGAAGTCAGCAATCTCGGCGCGGCCCGAATCCGTATGCGTTCTCTGAAAGTAGCCATGGATGAACGTGAGGCGGCAAGAAAAGAAGGCACCATGCCGAAGCGCGAGAAGAAGGCATATACCATCAAGCGTGTGCCTTTTACCGAGGAACACAGGAAACGTCACACGATCCTCGCACCGCAGATGGCACCGATCGAATTCGAATTCGTCGAGGCGGTTTTCCATAACCACGGCTATAAGCTGAAGGTACTGAAAGAAGCCACTCAGGCGGACATCGAATGCGGACTTCGGTTCGTAAACAATGATGCCTGCTTCCCGACGGTTATCGTCGTAGGACAGATGATCAACGCGATCCTCTCCGGAGAAGTCGATCGCGATAACACGACTGTTCTCATTACCCAAACGGGTGGCGGATGTCGTGCGACGAACTATGTCGCATTCCTTCGTAAGGCTTTGCGGGAAGCCGGTTATGGCGATATTCCCGTTATTGCGCTGTCCGTGCAGCAGTTCGAGAAGAATCCGGGATTTCGGCCTACACTTCCGTTTATCAACAGTGCACTTCGCGCGATCTGTTACGGTGATATGCTGCAGACTTTGCTTCTGCGCGTACGTCCTTATGAGAAGGTGAAGGGCTCGGCAAATGCCCTCTACCAGTTCTGGAACCGCTGCGGCAAGCTCTTCTTCAATCCGAAGGAGAAATACGAGGATATTACGACGGAGTACATCATGGCGGAAGCCTGCAAGAATGCACCGCTTACGGATGATGAGAAGAAGGCGGTGGAAGATCTGCTTACCGAGCTGCATTGCACGAAGGTCGGCCGGCCGTCTTCGTACCGCAGGATGATCGATGCAACGATCGATACATTCGATAAGTTCCCGATGCTCGATATCCCGAGAAAACCGCGTGTCGGACTGGTCGGAGAGATCCTCGTCAAGTTCCAGCCGGATGCCAATAACCACGCCGTGGATGTTGTCGAACAGGAAGGCTGTGAGGCCGTGGTGCCGGGTCTTCTGGATTTCTTCCTCTACTGCACGATGGGGCCTGTCTGGGCGGCTGATCATCTGGGTAGAAGTAAGAAGAGCGCATGGCTCAGCAACCGTGGTATCGATCTTCTGCAGTCGTATCGCAGCCATATCATCAAGAAGATGGAAGAGACAGGGAAGTTCCAGCTCCCGCAGAGTATCCGTCACATGGCGCAGAAAGCCGAAAACGTGCTGTCGTGCGGGAATAATAACGGTGAGGGCTGGTTCCTTACCGCCGAGATGATCGAACTGATCGAGAGCGGTGTTCCGAATATCATCTGCGCGCAGCCTTTCGCATGCCTTCCGAACCACGTGACCGGAAAGGGTATGATCAAGGAATTACGCCGACAGTATCCGGAGAGCAATATTATTCCGATCGACTACGATCCGGGTGCCAGTGAAGCCAATCAGCTGAACCGTATCAAACTCATGGTCAGCACCGCGCATTACCGCGAGGAAATGAAGAGAGCGGAAGAGAACAAGAACAAGTGATATCGGGGAGAGAAACTATGTCTGATGCCAAAAGATTACTTCTTGTAGATGGGAACAGTATTATTAACCGCTCCTATTATGCGACCGCAGGGCGGAATAATCTTACGGCACCTGACGGAACACCTACCGGCGCTGTCAATATCTATCTGAATACGCTTTCTAAGTATATCGATGAAGTGAAGCCGACACATAGCTGCACACTCTTCGATCTGAAGGTGCCGACATTCCGCCATAAGGCGTATTCCGAGTATAAGGGCACGCGTAAAGCCATGCCGGACGATCTGGCGGCGCAGATGCCCGTCCTGAAGGAAGTGCTCGATGCGATGGGATTCCCGAGGTATGAGCAGCCCGGACTCGAGGCAGACGATCTGATCGGCACGCTGAAAACGATGGGTGTCAAGGATGGCTTCGAGGTTTTTATCCTCAGTGGAGACAAGGATGATTTCCAGCTTATCGATGAGTATACGAAGATCATCATGCCGGTCACGAAGAAAGACGGATCCGGCACAGAGTATTACGATGAAGCGCTTTTTCAGGAGAGATATGGCATTCCGTCCTGTGATTTCGTTATGGCAAAAGCACTGATGGGGGACAGTTCCGATAATATCCCGGGTGTTCGTGGCATCGGGGAGAAGGGGGCTATGGATCTGATCCGGAAGTATAAGACACTTGATGGGATCTACGAGCACCTCGATGAGCTAAGTCCGAAACTTCGTGAGAAACTGGAAAACGATAAAGACAATGCATATATGTCACTGATGCTGTCCCGGATCGTGACGGATGCGAATCTTGAAGTCACGCTGGATGAACTTGCCATGAAGCCCATTGACTCTGTTTCGACGGCGGCTTGCTTCTACAAGTATGGGTTTCGCTCCCAGATGAAGAAGTGGAATATTGACGAGACGGCGGTAGCCGCAGCTGTGGATGTGGGAGAAGAATCCGAAGAAGAGAAATCCTACCCGAAACTGACGGGCAAGAAACCGGAGATCATACTGGATCAGGACCCGAAAACGGCGATGGAGTTGGTCCTTTCTGCTATCAGTGAGAAGAATCCTGTGGCGGTAGATATAAAAGAGCATAAGGGAAAGCCGGTACTGAGTGTGGCGGTCGCGCCGGATCAGGTCTATATGTGGTCAGAAGCCTCAGCTGTTAAGAACGTTATCGGTAAACTGACAGAGGCCGGTATCGGCAGGTCTGATTCGAATGCTCCGGTCGTCTATAGCGCGAAGAATCATTTTAAACTGCTCGAAGAGGGCATGCCTTTTCCCCATATCTTCGATGTCGAGATCGCCGGATATGTCTTAAACCAGATAGAGGGGACCGATCCGTCATTTGCTATGCTGGTAGAACATGGAAGCCGCCGCCCGTTCCCGATCCTGGAGGGATATGGAGAGACGAAGGAAGAAGGGAAAAGCACGAACCGTCAGCAGGATCTCTTCGCCCTGATCGATGGAATGAGTGAACCGGATGAAGGTATCAGCAAGGACGATGTACTCGATTTTGCCTATCAGACTCTCCTTGTGCGCTGGATTTCTTATTTTCAGAAGAAAGACGTGCGGGAGCAGGGAATCGAGAAACTGATCTATGAGATCGAGATGCCGCTGGTACAGGTCCTCGACGGCATGGAACGGAGAGGGGTACTTGTCGATGTGACAAGAATCGACGAACTCCACAGCGAATTTGATGCGAAGGTGAGATCTCTTGAGCAGGAGATATATGATCTGGCTGAGGAAGAATTTACGATACTGTCGCCGAAACAGCTGGGAAGAGTACTCTTCGATAAGCTGGGACTGCCTTCCGGGAAGAAACTCCAAAGTGGCGGATACTCAACGAATTCCGAAGAACTCGAGAAGATCCGGGACAAGCATCCGATTGTGAATAAGATCCTCGAATACCGTCAGATCCAGAAACTGGATTCTACTTTCGTCATGGGTCTGAAGAAAAGCATCTCGGATAAGGATGGACGTGTTCACACGACATTCAGCCAGGCCATGACGAATACCGGGAGACTTTCGTCCTCGGATCCGAACCTTCAGAATATTCCGATCCGGACTGACCTCGGATCGTTGATACGTAAGACATTCGTGGCGAAGGACGGATATGTTCTGATCGATGCGGACTATTCGCAGATCGAACTTCGGCTCCTGGCGGCGATCTCCCATGACGAGGAGATGATATCTGCTTTCCTGGAGGGAAGGGACATTCATACGAAGACCGCATGTGGTATTTTCGGCGTGCCGCCTGAGATGATCGATGCCGGCATGCGCGCTGCCGCGAAGCGGGTCAACTTCAGTATCGTGTACGGTGTCAGTGATTACGGCCTGTCCCAGGATCTCGGTGTCAGCGTATACGAAGCGCACCGCTATATCGAAGAGTATTACAGACAGTTCCCGACGATCAAGCCTTGCCTCGAAGGCTTTAAGAAAGAAGGGCATGAGAAGGGATATGTCAGTACGCTGTTCGGAAGAAGAAGGATCCTGAAGGAACTGACATCCGCGAACTATAATATCCGTAGCTTCGGCGAACGTGCCGCGATGAACACCCCGATCCAGGGAACAGCGGCAGACATTATCAAGCTTGCGATGAACCGCGTGGATGCGGCGCTGACCGAAGCGGGACTCGATGCGAAGCTGATCCTGCAGGTCCATGACGAACTGATCGTAGAGGCGAGAGAAGACATCGCCGAGAAGGCAGCAAAGATCCTTCAAGAGACGATGGAGAATGTGGTGCAGCTGGATGTGCCGCTCCGGGCAGAAGCCAGTATCGGCAGGACCTGGGCAGAAGCGCACTGACAGTGTAAGTTTGATAAGAAGAAGGAATAAGAGATGTTCGTGTTAGGCATTACAGGTGGTATAGGATGTGGCAAAAGCACTGTTTCCGGATATTTCCGTGACAGGGGCGTGATGGTTCTGGACGCGGATGAGATCTCCCGTCAGGTCACCGACGTCGGAGGTGTGGCACTTCCGGAGATCGCGGAACTTCTTGGTCCCCGGGCGATTACGGCCCAGGGCGCACTGAACAGGAAGTATGTCGCCTCGCTGGTATTTTCCGAGAAGAAAAAACTCGACAAGCTTTCTTCAATCATCCACCGTTATGTTCTCTCCACGATTGCGGAAGAGATCGCCAAAGCGGCGGAAAAGAAGGTAAAACTGGTCGTTCTGGATGTGCCGATCCCCGTCAGGCACGGCTTCGTCGATGTCTGTAACCAGATCTGGGTCGTCAGCACGCGGGACGATATCCGTCTGGAAAGACTGGTTCTCCGTGGAATGGACAGAGATGACGCCAGGAAGCGTATGGCCATGCAGATGACACGGGAAGAATATGAGGAACTGGCCGATATCGTACTTGAGAATGATGGTACGATCGATGAACTGATCGAGAAGGTGGAGAAAGCCGTCGTGCAGGAACTGAATGAGCGGGGGATCCGCATATGAGCGCACAGCTGATCGTATCCAGTGCTTTTGCCATCGTAGCGGCAGCAGCAATTATCGTGAGCTTTACCGTTCTTCGCAGTAAGTCCTATTCCAGGTTCGTCGGAGCTTCGGCATGTGTGTATGCGTCGGCATGCCTGATGATCCTTCTGTTTGCCGTATTTAAGAAGGAACTGCCGATCCTTTTCTTTATCCTGGCGGGAGGATTGTCAACCGGGATCTTTCTCCTTACGTCATTCATGATGATCCTTCTTATGGAGAAAATGCAGATACAGGCGGAAGACGGGAAGGGCAAGGAAGAACAGGAATCAGGCAAAGATAAGAGCGAACAACAGACGGTAGACAAGTAAAGAGGAGGAGAAACTATGGGAATGGGTGGTCCGGGCTTCATGAGAATGGGGCCACGTGGTTTTCTTACGGAAGAAGAGAAGAAAAATAAGCCTAAAGTAGACAAGAAGCTTCTCAAGCGGATCGCGTCCTATATGAAACCATACCGGCTCCAGTTCGCGATGGTGATCGTTGCGATCCTGCTGTCGGCCGTTGTCGGTCTCCTGCCATCCATTATTACCGGACGGATCGTGGATAAGGCCCTTCTCGGCGATGACCTGGGGCTTCTGATCAAGCTTCTGATCGCGGCGTTCTTCGCACTTACGGCCTCACAGGTCATCTCCGTAGTCGAGAGCTATATCAATGCATGGATCTCCCAGCGGATCATCTTCGACATGAAGAACGAGATGTACCGGCATCTGCAGTGGATGCCGCACAGCTTCTTCACCACGGAGAAACAGGGCGATATCATCACGAGAATGAATACCGATATCTCAGGTGTGAGCTCAGTCATTTCCAATACGCTTTCGAGCTGCGTGAATAATGTGGCGACCGTCGTAACGACACTGGTTGCACTCTTCATGCTGAGCGTCCCGCTTGCGTTCGTCGGGATCCTTATCATTCCGCTCCTGATCCTGCCGACCAGAAATGTCGGAAGGAACCGCTATAAGCTCCTGACGAAGACCCAGGAGAAGAACGATGAACTCAATCAGGTCATTAATGAGACCCTCTCTGTATCCGGCTCGATGCTTGTGAAGCTCTTCACCAGGGAGGAGAAAGAATACGATAACTTCGTCGAAGTGAACGAACAGGTGACGAAACTCTCCCTTAAGGAACAGAGAAGCGGCAAATGGTTCCGCGTCATGATGGGCATGTTTACCCAGGTCGGCCCGCTTCTGATCTATTTCGCCGGCGGCGTCTGCCTCATAAAGAAGTATGACACGAATCTGACGGTCGGTGTCATTACCGCCACTGTCGCACTCATCAACCGACTCTACCGTCCGGTGGAGTCCCTGATGAATCTCGGTGTGGACTTTACCCGCTCCCTGTCGCTCTTCACGCGTATCTTCGACTACTTCGACCGCGAGAATCCTCTCGTCTCGCCGAAGAACGGAGTCAAGCCGGATGTCGCCAATCAGGATATTGTGTACGATCACGTGAAGTTTTCCTATACTCCGGAAAAAGAACTGTTAAAGGATGTTTCCTTCACCGTCCCGGGCGGAAAGATGTATGCGATCGTTGGGCCGTCCGGTTCCGGTAAATCCACAGTCGTGAACTTCATTCCACGCCTTTACGATGTGCTGGAGGGTAGCGTGAAGATCGCGGGAAAGGATGTACGGGAGTTCGATCTGACTTATCTTCGTCAGCAGATCGGTGTGGTGACACAGGAGACCTATCTTTTTAATGGGACGATCAAGGAAAACCTTCTTTATGCCAAGGAAGATGCCACTGATGAAGAAATCGAGAAAGCCTGTAAGATTGCCAGTATTCACGATTTTATCGTCAAGCAGCCGGACGGATATAACACCATGGTCGGTAACCGTGGACTAAAGCTCTCCGGCGGTGAGAAACAGCGTATCAGTATCGCGCGTGTCATCTTAAAAGATCCGAAGATCCTGATCCTCGATGAGGCGACCAGCGCACTTGATTCCATCTCGGAAAACGCCATCTCGGAAGCGCTGGAAGTGCTGATGCAGAATAGAACTTCCATCGTTATCGCACACAGGCTCTCTACGATTATGAAAGCAGAGAAAATCGTTGTTATCGCAGATGGACATGTCGCTGAACTTGGCACGCATCAGGAACTCCTCGACAAAAACGGAATCTACAGAGATCTTTATGAGACGCAGTTCCGTCAGGTCCTCGATATGCAGGATCAGTCCAAGACCGGTGATCCGGAGTGGGAAGATAAGAAGATGATTCAAAATGACGTGTACTAGGAGATAGGATGATACACGTTTTCGCACGACAAAACAAAGGCGCCTTGTTGAAGGCGCCTTTTATTGTCTGTTCGATACTACTGATTATACGTTGAAGCGGAAGAGAACAACGTCTCCATCCTTCATGACGTATTCCTTGCCTTCGGATCTTACCAGACCTTTCTCCTTAGCAGCGGTATAGGTTCCGCAGGCCATAAGGTCGTCAAATGCTACAACTTCAGCACGGATAAATCCTCTTTCAAAATCA
Source organism: Clostridia bacterium (assembly GCA_016281535.1). Classification (GTDB taxonomy): domain Bacteria; phylum Bacillota; class Clostridia; order Saccharofermentanales; family Saccharofermentanaceae; genus Scatonaster. Next base: position 99,653 of record JAEEIT010000131.1, read on the forward strand.
GAGTGGATCTTACCTGCGGCCTGAGGCGCTTTCGTTCCGTTCTTGATCGTCCAGGCGCGGACTTCCTGCGGACCGGCTGTGAGATAAGAGATAAGGCCAAGGAGCTTATAGCTTGCCTGGATCATCTTATCGAGGCCGGACTGGGAAAGACCGAGTTCTTCCAGGAACATGGCCTTTTCTTCCGGATCGAGCATCGCGATTTCTTCTTCGATCTTTGCGGAGATGACGACGCACTCTTCTCCGGAGCGGGCAGCGATCTCCTGAACTGTTTTTACATATTCGATGTCGGGATTGGAGATATCGCTTTCTGCGATATTGGCAACGTAGAGGACCGGCTTTAAGGTGAGAAGAGCCAGATCTTTCAGGAATTCAGACTCCTCTTCATCAAAAGATAGGGATCTTGCCGGCTTTTCCTGCTCCAGAACAGCGGCGATCTTCTCGTAGCAGTCCAGTTCAGCCTGGAACTTCTTGTCTCCGCCTTTCATCATCTTTCTTACTTTGTCCAGACGACGCTCCATATACTCCATATCGGAAAGGATCAGTTCCAGCTCGATCGTCTCGATATCGCGCTTAGGATTCGCACCTCCATCTACATGGACCACGTTGGAGTCATCGAAGCAACGGACAACATGTACGATCGCGTCGACTTCACGGATATTGGCAAGGAATTTGTTTCCGAGGCCTTCACCCTTGCTGGCGCCTCGGACAAGACCCGCGATATCCACGAATTCGATTACCGCAGGAGTATATTTCTCCGGGTTATACATCTTGGCCAGTTCATCCAGACGACTGTCCGGAACCGAGACGACACCGACATTGGGTTCGATCGTACAGAACGGATAATTCGCGGACTCTGCTCCGGCTTTCGTGATCGCGTTAAAAAGTGTACTCTTGCCGACATTCGGCAAACCGACGATACCGAGTTTCATACTCTATATGCCTCCTAAGAATAGAGGTGCTTCTACCTCTTCTATTTCTATTATTGTTCAATACCGACGAATTATACCATATTTGCTGATTACAAGAAAGAAGCCTGTTTGACTATCTTTTTGCACGAATTGATGTGTGTTTCCGTCAATTGCACCTCTTTTGTCGGAAATTGTCGGAAAGATCTTCGGATATGTACACGGATCCGCGATATTATGGCGTATATCAGGAGAGAAGAGGCGAGGGAGAGTAGTGAAGATGAGACAGGCCGTATCACATAATGCGAAGGTGAAAACCTTATATCTTCAGGGACTCGAGGGAAGGATCGCTGAGGTGGAAGCGTCGATATTCCAAGGACTTCCAAGTTTCGAAGTGGTCGGTCTGGGCGATTCTTCCATCCGGGAAGCGAAAGAACGTGTACGGGCCAGTATCCGCTCATGTGGCTTTACTTTCCCCAATCAGAGGCTTCTCGTCAACATTTCGCCGGCCTATCTGCATAAATCCGGTTCATCTTTCGATCTTGCGATTGCGATGGCAATCCTTCTTGCCTCCGGACAGATCACTTCCGGAGGACGTGATATCGTGATATATGGTGAACTGTCACTGGTGGGAGAAGTGCGAGCTGTACCGGGCTCGATTTCAAGACTTTTATGCCTCGATACATTGGAATCACCATCCATCTGTATTGTTCCGTCTAAGGATATGGATGAAGCCAAGCTTCTGGGATGTGAAGTGTACGGTGTGGACAGTCTTCCTGAGGCGATAGGGATTGTAAGCGGGAATACTGAAATGATCCGCTCTTCTTTGTCTATTGCGGATGCCTATTCGGAAATGGTAGCGGACGGAGAACCGGATCTTTCCACGGATATTTCGTCTCTCCGCGGGCAGCCTGATGCGGAGCGGGCTATCGTCCTGGCCGCGTCCGGATTCCATAACATGCTTCTGGTTGGTTCACCCGGAACAGGGAAATCACTATCGGCAAAGATCCTTCAGGGTATCCTGCCTCCACTTTCGAAGGAAGAGAAGATCGAACTCCTTCGTGTGGAGAGTTCTCTTTCGATACTGTCGAAAGAGAGTATCGCTTCCCGATCCCGGCCGTTCCGTTATGTCCATCATACATGCACGCCTACAGCGATGGTCGGCGGAGGAAGGAATGCCACACCGGGAGAGATCTCCAGGGCGCTTCATGGAATCTTGTTCCTTGATGAGCTTCCGGAATTCGTGCCGCATGTGCTGGATCTGCTCCGGGTGCCTATCGAAAGCGGAGAAATGGTCATTTCCAGAAATAAC
>JAEEIT010000132.1 GCA_016281535.1 Clostridia bacterium
CAGACCACCGGAGAGAGCCTTCCGCTTTCTGTCGAGAAGGTGCTCGATCTCGAGGATCTTCGCAGCTTCCTGAACACGACTCTTGATCTCACCACGCTCAACCTTACGGAGCTTAAGACCAAATGCCATGTTATCGAATACTGTCATGTGCGGATACAGAGCGTAGTTCTGGAAAACCATCGCGATATCACGATCCTTCGGGAGAACGTCGTTGATGAGACGATCGTCGATGTAGATCTCACCCTCGGAGATATCTTCGAGACCAGCGATCATACGAAGGGTGGTGGACTTACCGCAACCGGAAGGTCCTACCAGGATGATGAATTCCTTATCGGAAATCTCGAGACAGAAGTCAGATACAGCCACTACGCCGCCGTCATACTTCTTAAATACATGTTGAAGTGATAAACTTGCCATTTTTTACCTCCAAATTACGCACCCTTTCCGGGGCGTATTTTCTTATGTGACTACTATAACACGCCCACATCCCCCTTGCCACTCGGAAAAATCCCCAAAAATCCCCCGCCTTTTTTGGCACGCCGAAGAATCGATTGTGGCAACTTGACAACGATCCTCTACCAAAGGTTGTGCATAATGTACAATTTTCCTGATTTTTAGGCATATGACTTGCTTTATGCAAATTTATTCAGTATTCTGTATAAATATTAACGGTCATGATGGACGACCTTTTCTTCGGAGAAGCACTGCACGTGATACTGTTATATATAAATGTTATAAAATGAGAGGAGTTACCTGCATGGAGAAGGATAAGACATTACCTACCGTCGGTAACGATATGCAGACACTGATCAACAAAGCCGCCACACTGATCGAGGCGCTTCCTTATATCCAGAGCCTGGCCGGAAAGACGGTCGTCATTAAATACGGCGGAAACGCCATGGTCAACGATGAACTGAAGTCTTCCGTGATGGACGATATCGCACTTCTGAAATCGGTCGGCATCAACCCCGTCCTGGTTCACGGAGGCGGACCGGACATCAGCAGCATGCTGAAGACCCTGAACGTGGAGTCCCGTTTCGTTAACGGCCTGCGTGTCACGGACGCCAAGGTCATGAGCGTCGCCCAGATGGTCCTGATCGGAAAGACAAATAAAGAGATCGTCTCCTACCTCGGCCAGAAAGGTGTGAAGGCCATCGGCATCAGCGGTATCGACGGCCACCTGATCGAGTGTGAGAAGCTCACCGAAGACGCAGAAGGGAACCCCATCGACGTCGGATTTGTCGGCAAAATCAAGAGCATCAACACCAAGGTCATCTCCACTCTCGCTAATGACGAATATATCCCGGTCGTAGCACCGATCGGTGTCGGATCCGACGGCGAAAGCTACAACATCAATGCAGACACCGTCGCCGCTGAGATCGCCGTTGCCCTCAAGGCCGAGAAGCTCATGACGCTGACCGATGTGGAAGGCGTCAAGGCCGTACTCGAAGACGGTACAGAGAAAGTCCTTCCGGTCCTCACCGAGTCCGACATCCATAACATGATCCATTCCGGCATCATCACAGGCGGCATGATCCCGAAGGTCGAAGGCTGCCTCGATACGATCCGACGCGGCGTCGGCCGTGCACATATTATTGACGGACGTATCCCTCACAGTATCCTTCTGGAGATCTTCACCGGTAAAGGTATCGGAACGATGATCATCCGCGAGAAGAAGCCCTATTTCGAGGGAGAAAAGATCTAAGGAATCGATCGGAAACACAGTGCTTCTACATGGAAGAAGCACATGGAACATATACGAGGTAGATAAAATGGAAGAGAAACAGGATACTAAACTACAGCAGATCATCGGTTACGACGAGGCATACTACATGCCCGTTTTCGGCAAGCGTGTCCCGCTGGTCGTCGACCACGGCAGAGGGGTATACCTCTACGGCACCGACGGCAAGAAATACATGGACATGATCGGCGGCATCGCCGTCAACACCCTCGGCCACAATAACGGCAAGCTCGTACGGGCGATCTCGTCGCAGGCCAGGAAAGTGATCCACTGCTGCAATTACTACTATAACGAGCCGCAGACCATGCTGGCGAAGAAGCTCGTGGACATGAGCTTCGCAGATAAGGTCTTCTTCGCCAATTCCGGCGCAGAAGCCAACGAAGGCGCCATCAAGCTTGCCCGCGGGTACTGGTCGAAGAAAGGCACCCCGAAGCCGAAGATCATCACGGCGAAGATGTCCTTCCACGGACGTACACTGGCGACCATCGCCGCGACCGGACAGGAAAAGTTCAGAGCGCCCTTCGCGCCGGTCATGCCCGGATTCGAATATGTCCCGTATAACGATATCGAGGCGATCAAGAGAGCGACCGATGCCCAGACCGGTGCCATCATGCTCGAGCTCATCCAGGGCGAGAGCGGCGTGCATCCGGCAGACTTCGACTACATCCAGGCTGTCCGGAAGTTCTGTACCCAGAACAAGATCCTGCTGATCATCGACGAAGTACAGACCGGTGTCGGAAGAACCGGTACGTTCTTCGCCTACGAGCAGTACGGGATCCAGCCGGATATCGCCACATTGGCGAAAGGTCTTGCCGGCGGTGTACCGATCGGTGCGGTCCTGGCCAACCAGTCCGCTGCCACAGGATTCGGTCCCGGCGATCACGGCTCGACATTCGGAGGCAATCCTCTGGCCTGCGCGGCGGCACTCGCCGTACTCGAGGAGATCGAGTCGAAGGGCCTTCTCAACAATGTAAATAACGTCAATTCATACCTGGTGAAGAAACTGAATTCCATTGCCAAGAAAACGAAGAAGATCGCCGAGGTGCGCGGCAAGGGGCTTCTGATTGGTATCGAATTGGATTCCGGTTCCGCATCCGACGTGAAGATGAAGCTCTTCGAGAAAGGTTTCCTCGTCAGTTCCATCGGATCGAACGTGATCCGTCTTGCCCCGCCGCTGATCATCAGCAAGTTCCAGATCATCAAATTCATCTCTGCGCTGCAGGATGTCCTCGAAGGAAAGGAGTAAAAACACATGAAACACTACATTGATTTTCACGAAGACGTAACGATCCCGGAGCTCGACGCACTTCTTGACACGGCGATCGACCTTAAGGCCAAGACGAAGAAAGGGATCGCTCATCCGATCCTTGCCGGCAAGACTCTCGGCATGATCTTCACCAAGTCCTCCACGAGGACCCGTGTCTCCTTCGAGGTAGGTATGTACCAGCTCGGTGGTCACGCCCTGTTCTTAAGCGGCGACGACATCCAGATCGGCCGCGGCGAGACCATCTACGACACGGCAAATGTTCTGTCGAGAATGGTGGACGGCATCATGATCCGTACTTTCTCCCATCAGGACATCGTCGATCTGGCCAAGTACGGTTCTGTTCCGGTCATTAACGGGCTTTCCGACGACCAGCACCCGACCCAGGTCCTGGCTGACCTTCTGACCATCAAGGAGCATAAGGGCACACTGAAGGGTCTGAAGTTCGCTTACGTCGGTGACGGCAACAACATGGCCAATTCCCTTCTCCATGCCTGCGCCAAGGCCGGCATGGACATCTCCGTCGCTTCTCCTAAGGACTATACATGCCCGGAGAAGTACGTACTCCAGGCCGAAGAAGATGCGAAGATCACCGGTTCCAAGATCGTCATGACCGAAGATCCGTATGTCGCCTGTAAAGATGCAGACGTGATCTACACTGACACCTGGGCCAGCATGGGCCAGGAATCCGAGAAGGCCATGCGTGCCAAGATCTTCAAGGACTATCAGGTCAACGCCGACCTGTTCTCCACCGCAGATAAGGATGCGATCTTCCTGCATTGTCTCCCGGCATATCGCGGTTACGAAGTGACCGAGGACATCATCGACGGGCCGCATTCCGTTGTTTTCGACGAGGCGGAGAACCGTCTGCATGCCCATAAGGCCATCCTCGTACATCTCATGAGTGAGCAGTATGCCTGATATCCACGTCCGTACCGCCAGACTCTCCGAGGCGCCCACGATCCTGAATCTGGTCCGTGAATCCATGTCATCCTATTGCAAGGATTCCGGCATTCCGGATTCGTATATCGAGGCCACCTCCGAATCTCTGGAAACAGTAGAAGATGCGATCTCATCGGGTGTCGTCTTCGTCGCACTTAGCGACGGGGACGACATCCTCGGCACCTGCCGTCTTTATATCCGTCCGAGAAGAGAATTCACAGAAGACCTGTCTTCCGCGAAGGGGAAACTCTCTTCCCGTCTGGCTTACTTCGCTCGTTTCGCCGTCTGGGACACCTGGAGATCCCGGGGCATCGGAAACTATCTTCTCTCTCATTGCGAAACCTTCGCGAAAGAGACACATTGTTCCCACATTCTTCTGCACACTGCCCTGAGCAACAAGGGTATGGTCTCCTATTACAACGCCCGCGGATTCTCCCTTCTTACTTCCGACAGCTCCCGGGGATACGAGCGCGGACTTTTCGGCAAGCGCCTGAAGTGATCTTTTCCGCGGATCTGCGATCCCTCCCTGCTCCGTGAGCGGATCTCTTTTTGACAAATATAACTTAAGTGTATATTTCCCTATGTATGTTTGTCTTTCATTGTATGTTCTGCTTTTTTTCACTGTTTTCTATAACTTAAGGATATATTCTTCTCCCGATCCCTAGTAAAATAATCATTACAATTCGAATTTACAGGAGGGAGTACCATGAATTATCTTAGAGAGTACAGACTACGCGCAGGCATGAACCAGAAACAACTCGCTAAACTTCTTAATGTTTCTCAGGCGTGTGTATCACGCTGGGAACGTAAGATCGTGTATCCGGAAATCGAAACGGCCAAGAAGATCTCCGATATTCTTCACATGCCGTTTCATCTGATCTTCGATTACATATCCCATATCGGTGCTTTCTCCATACCGGTATATGAATCCATAAACAAAAACGGCCAGGGGCGCCTTCTTACGGGGCAGACCCCACATATTACTTTGTCGGAAGAGGATATGTGCAAGCTGCTTCCGCAGGACGATGCGGCGCACGCACACACGAGAAAAAGCGAGAACTTCATCGGATTCTATTGTAATTCCACATCGCTGGCTCCGCAGGTGATGCCCCACTCCGTCAATATCGTATATAAGACGGACAGCATCTACCCGAACCGGATCCATCTGGCCAGCATCAACAATCAGGACTGCACACTGGTGCGGCTCTCGACCGATAACAAAAACCATGTGATCCTGTCGGACAATGTGGAGACGACACCACGCTGCTTCCATCCCACCGAGATCAAGAAAGGGGTCCTGCGCATCTACGGTCTGGTTCTGGAGACACGCCACGGTCTGGGATACTAAGGATCGAGAAAGAGCACGAAGAAACAGCCGGATGATCTGAGCTATGAAGTCTCAGACAGTCTCTGCCGCCTGCACCCACCAGCCGCGGCGGATCAGTTCTGCAATCTTCGGGCAATCGCATGACGGCACGGCATCTTTGTCGGAGAAGAATCCGAATATGCAGCTTCCCGACCCGGTCATGGCCGTATAGACAGCACCCAGTTCCGATAAGATCTCGATCCCTTCGCGGATCTCCGGAACGAGAAGAAGGGCCGGATCCTGAAGGTCATTGTGCCATTTCTCCGAGGCTTCTGTAAGACGCAGAAGCGGAGCCTTCCCGTTCTTCAGATCCGAAAGGAGCTCTCTCTTCTCTTCTTCCGATACGATCGGAAGGTTCATCTCGTCCCATTTCCTGTAGCAGAGAGGTGTCGAGACACCCTTCGGCGGTTTGATCAGGAGCATCGGAAGACCGCAGAGATCCGGCAAGGGCGTAAGCTTCTCCCCGACTCCCTCGCAGAGAGCCGTTCCGCCCTTCAGAAGGTATGGAACATCCGCGCCGATCGACAGTGCCATCTCAGCCAGTTCCTCCTCGGTTACGCACCCTGGGAACAGCTGATCCATGGCGCGAAGGACCGCCGCCGCATCCGAGCTGCCGCCCCCCAGGCCTGCCTGGGAAGGAATATTCTTCGTAAGCGCGATCCGTACATGATCCGTCTCCCCTGTTTTCTTTAGAAAAAGCACTGCCGCCGCGACGGCGGTATTCTTCTTCGGGTCAGACGGAAGGTAGCTGCAGTTAGAAGTAAATGTCACCGCTTCTTCTGCGTTCTCGGGGCAGACACGCTCCACGAGGATCTCATCGTATAGCGAGACCGTCTGCATGCAGCTGTAAAGCAGGTGATATCCGTCTTCTCTCATCCCCGCCATGCGCAGGAAGAGGTTCACTTTCGCAGGCGCCTGAATCTTCGTTTCCATGGTATTTCCTTCCCTCCGTGAAAGCAAAAGCCACCTCGCAAGCACAAACAATTGGCTCGCGCAGGCGGCTTCTTCATTATTTCTAAACCGGTCAGATCAGCTGGCCTGTGTCTCTGCCTCAGCGGCAACCGTCACTGCGGCCACACGGACAGTCTTCGTCAGAACATCCACATAGCTGTAAGAAACGAGTTCGGAATTCGTATTCGCAGCCTTTCTGTCACACTTCACGGTAAACATATTCGGATAGCAGTGATCCAGGATACCCTCGTGAACGATGATTCTCTTTCTTCCACCGTTCGAGGTAAGGCGAACCGTTCTTCCGATATAAGCTTCAAGACTCTTCTTGCATTCTTCCACATCAGACTTAATAATCACGTGTTTGCTCCTCCATATTCTCCTTATAAAGCATCCGCTATTGTTACGAAATTATATCAGCATCCATATCCATTGTCAATGCAAGGCACAACTTCTTGTGGTCAATTTGCATAGAAAATCCCAAATATAGTATTTCAGCTTTGCACAAAAGTGATTAAAATCCCCGCATTTCTGTAACCAGATTGTCATTTTCTGTTGGCATGAGAGAAGGGAAAGCATATAATGATATCCGTATCGGGAGAAGCCTGTCTCCTTATAAATATGTAAATACATTTAGAAGTGAGGACCGTTCGTATGCTTAGTGACATTGAGATCGCACGTAATGCCGAGATGCTGCCTATTGAGAAGATCGCAGAGAAGCTGGGGATCGCCAGAGACGATCTCGAGTTCTATGGAAAATACAAGGCCAAGCTGCCGCTCCGCCTTCTTTCCGACCGTAAGGACAAGAAAGACGGGAAGCTCGTACTCGTAACGGCGATGAACCCGACTCCTGCCGGAGAAGGAAAGACGACAGTAAGTATCGGTCTTGCCCAGGCTCTGAATAAACTGGATAGAAACGCCATGCTCGCACTTCGCGAACCGTCTCTCGGACCGGTCTTCGGCATCAAGGGCGGCGCGGCCGGCGGCGGATATTCCCAGGTCGTCCCGATGGATGACATCAACCTGCATTTCACAGGTGACCTCCACGCCATCACTTCTGCCAACAACCTGCTGGCAGCCATGATCGATAACCACCTCTATCAGGGAAATGAACTGCGTCTGGATAAGGAGCGCATCCTCTGGAAGCGCTGCCTCGACATGAACGACCGTGCCCTCAGAAGCCTGAATCTGGGCGTCGGCGGCGGTGTCAACGGTGTGCCGAGAAATGAAGTCTTCTCCATCACGGCGGCATCGGAGATCATGGCGATCCTGTGCCTTGCTTCAGATATGGAAGACCTGAAGAAGCGTCTTGCAAATATCGCGATCGCCTACGATCTGGACGGCAACATCGTCCGCGCTTCGGCCCTGAAGGCCGAGGGAGCCATGAGCGTTCTTCTGAAGGATGCCATCTGCCCGAACCTGGTGCAGTCGCTTGAGCATACTCCGGCCCTGATCCATGGCGGTCCTTTCGCCAATATCGCCCACGGATGTAACAGTATCATCGCGACGAAGATGGCACTGAAGCTCTCTGATATCGTCGTGACCGAGGCCGGATTCGGTGCGGATCTCGGTGCCGAGAAGTTCCTCGACATCAAGTGCAGAACTGCAGGCATCTGGCCGAATGCCGTCGTGATCGTCGCGACCGTCCGCTCCCTGAAGTACAATGCCGGCATTCCGAAGGAAGAACTGAACAAGCCGAATGCCGAGGCGGTCGCCGCCGGTTTCCCGAATCTTGCGAAACACATCGAGAACATCTTAAGCTACGGCATCCCGTGCGTCGTGGCCAGTAACCAGTTCCTGACAGATACTCCGGAAGAACTGGATACACTCCGCCGGCTCTGCGAAGAGAAGGGCGCGAAGTTCGCTCCGGCACAGATCTTCGCCAAGGGCGGCGAGGGCGGTATCGACTTGGCTAACGCCGTTCTCGAAGCCATCGATACACCATCCGACGGTCCGCACTATATGTACGAACTGGATATGCCTGTAGATAAGAAGATCGAGGCCATTGCCAAGAACATCTACGGAGCCGCGAATGTCGAGATCCTGCCGGAAGCCATGAAGAAGATCGAAGACTTTACGAAGGCCGGCTTCGGCAACACCCCCGTCTGCATTGCCAAGACACAGTATTCCCTGTCGGATAACCTGAAAGTCCTCGGCCGTCCGGAAGGTTTCACACTGACCGTCCGTGATATCTGGCTGTCGGCCGGTGCCGGCTTCCTGGTCGCTCTGACCGGTGCGATCGTCACCATGCCGGGACTTCCGAAGCATCCGGCTGCCATGGACATCGACATCGATGCCGATGGCGTGATCGAAGGACTGTTCTGATCCTAATATGAAGAATCCTAAGAGCAATTACATAGGCGAAGCACGCCGGATCCGGCGCACCCGGATGATCATACGCGGTATCATCGCCGGTGTGATCGTTCTCGTCGTGGCTTTTGCTCTGTTCTTCGCATATATCCTGAACCTGAAGAAAGATATCGATACGGAATTCACAGGTTCCTCCGACACTTCAAGGAGTTTTTCCACCACCTCGTCTACCGCGGATGGAAGTGAAGATCCGAATACCGCATCCGGTGAGACTTCGCCGGGCGAATCGACAGAAACGGATGTCCCCTCCTCGCCGGAAGACACATCCGGCGAAGGAACCGAAGAAACTCCCGAGCCTGGTTCGGAAGCAACGAGTACACCCGGAGATGGAGAGACATCGGAGTCCACAGACGAGGAGCTTCCGATCGACACGAACCATACGGAAGAGGACCCGGACGCAACCGGTGATGACGCGGCCGCCACGACCACCGTCAATCTCTTCCCCGATGAATGGGAAGAACAGGAACCAGTGCTTTTTCCGCAGAAATACCCGCTCCAGACGGTCACCCACGCGGAGCGTGACCAGTCCTACGCCAATCTCAAGCATGCGGTCAAAGCCTACATCGCCGAGAGGACAGACGCTCGGATCGGGTTCTACTACATCAACCTGAACACCAACGAAGCCTTCGGCTATAACGAAGCCGAGCCGTTCGTCGTCGGATCTGCGATCTATCTGCCGCTGGAACTGATCTTCTACGATAATGTACGGGCCGGAACGACCTCGGACGAGATCGTGGTACCCTTCGATCCGCGCTTCGTCGATGAAGGTACCGGCACCTCCCTGGCCGGTCTTCCGGAAGGAAAACAGTTCTACCTGTCCCAGCTGGCCTATCTGGCCCTTGCCGAAGGGGACAGTGTCGCGATGAACATGCTTCTTGACAGTATGGGCGATCCGGATAAGATCTGGGAGACCATGACACAGATGACATCCTGCATTGATTTCTCCGCCGTCCAGAATTACGTGGATTTCAAGGGCGTCCAGCAGCTCGGTGAGCACCGCTCTTCTGCCTATGACCTGGCAAGCTATGCACAGATGCTCTACTGGCGCTATATGTCCTGGCCTCAGGACTACCAGCCCATGATCGATGCGCTGGCCGCCACGGATCACAGTGGAATCGGAAAGTATTTCCCGGGAGATACCGTGATCTTGAGTAGGAGCGGCAGCAATACCGAATTCTTCAGCGAGTCCGACGTGTCGATCATCCTGTCTTACGAACCGGTCGTCGTCTGCGTAACGGTCGAGGCCGAAACTCCGGAGATGGCGAAGGAGATCCAGGCGGCTCTCGGGGCTATGGTCTATAATTTTATAAGCTACTGTCACACATAAGGGTTTTATGTTATAATTTCTACGTATTTTCGTCCCGGGTGGTCTACAGTTGGCGGTGGGTCTTGTGCGATGCGAGCCTGTGAACCCTGTCAGGTCCGGAAGGAAGCAGCAGTAAGCGGTCACTCGTATGTGCCGCAAGGGTGCTTGCCCCGACTGTAGTCCA
>JAEEIT010000133.1 GCA_016281535.1 Clostridia bacterium
CGGAGTCTTGTGCTTCGCCATGTGATCTTTGCCATAATTCTTAACATCATCTTCGGTCAGCGTGGAGCCTTCCTTCTTAATGATACAGGCCATGATCTCTTCACCATACTGCTCGTCCGAAACACCAATGACCTGAACGTCGGAAACATCAGGATGTGTATAGATGAACTCTTCGATCTCCTTCGGGTAGATGTTCTCACCACCACGGATGATCATGTCCTTGATACGGCCGGTGATCTTATAGTAGCCTTCCGGTGTTCTTCTTGCCAGGTCACCTGTATGGAGCCAGCCGTCCTCATCGATGGCAGCCTTGGTTGCCTCCGGCATCTTGTAGTAGCCCTTCATGATGTTGTAACCACGAGCGCAGAACTCACCGTCTACGTTATCCGGCAGCACTTCGTTTGTAGCAGGATCTACGATACGGCACTCGACGCCCGGAAGCTCCTTACCAACGGTCTGTACACGGACTTCGATGGAGTCATCCACACGGCTCTGGGTGCATCCCGGAGCGGCCTCGGTCTGACCGTAAACGATCGTGATCTCTTTCATGTTCATCTTATTGACCACGTCTTCCATAACCGGGATCGGGCACGGGGAACCTGCCATGATACCGGTTCTCATGTAAGAGAAGTCGGTCTGGGCAAAGTCAGGGTTCTCAAGAAGTGCGATAAACATGGTCGGAACACCATGCATCGCCGTAACACGACGAGCCGTAATGGAAGCCAGTACTTTTCTAGGAGAGAAGTAATCCAGCGGAACCATGGTAACACCGTGAGTAACGGAAGCGGTCATAGCCAGTACCATACCGAAGCAGTGGAACATCGGCACCTGGATCAGGAGTCTGTCCTCGGTGGAGAGGTTCATGCAATCGCCAATGCATTTACCGTTGTTGAGAACGTTTCTATGTGTAAGCATAACGCCCTTCGGGAATCCTGTCGTACCGGATGTGTACTGCATGTTGCAGACTTCGTCCGGCTGAGTCGCATCGATCATGGCGCGCAGATCCGCGTCGCTGACCTTGCCGTCGGCGGTCTCGAACTCATCGTCCCAGAAGAAGCAGCCGTCGTAGCGGTTGTCGATGGTGATAACGTTCTTCAGGTACGGGAGTCTTTCGGAGACCATCTCGCCCGGCTTGGATTTACTGAGTTCAGGGCAGATCTCGTTGACGATATCTACATAGTTAATGTCCTTATAGCCGTCCATCATGACGAGTGTGTCAGAATCGGACTGACGCAGCAGGTACTCGATCTCGTGGATCTTATAGGCTGTATTTACGGTAACCAGGACTGCACCGATACGGACGCAGGCCCAGAAAGTCAGGAACCACTGTGGGCGGTTGGTGGCCCAGAGTGCGACGTGGGAATCCTTCTTGACTCCCATGGCCATGAGCATCTTGGATACGCGGTCCACATCATCTCTGAACTCGCTGTATGTTCTTGTGTAATCACGCATGGTGTAAGCAAAAGCGGTCTGATCCGGGAATTCGGTGGCAACCTTGTCGAGCATCTGGCCGAAGGTCATCTCGACGAGCACGTCCTTCTCGAACATTCTCTGACCTTTACCTTTCTCGACATACTTGATATTGGAAGGAACGACCTCGATCGGAGCCTCCGGACGGACCTGCGCCTTACTCTCCTTCTTAGAGGGCTCGATGACTTTCTTGGTACCCTTGGTCTTTTCCCAGGTCCTTACGAAGTTGATGAACTGCGGGAATACGATGGCCGCGCTCTCGATCTCCTTCGCCCATCTCTTGACCCACTCGAGGGATACGAATCCGTCGTAACCGTTCTTATCGAGAAGCTCGAAGAGTTCCTCCAGCGGAAGATCGCCGTGCCCCGGCAGGCGGTAAGCTACCGTACCATCTGCTTCCTTGATGGAATCTTTGACATGGATATAGCAGACATACTCCCCGACATTCGCCCATGTTGTCTCGACGGACTCGCCGAAATAACGGAACGGGTGATGTACGTCCCAGAGAACTTTCACATAAGGAGAATCCACCGCCTCGATGAGTTTACGGAGGCGGGAGGTATCCGCATAGACACCATTAGTCTCGACAAGGAGCGTCACGTTCTTGCCTTCGCAGAGAGGTGCCAGGTCCTTAAGAGCCGCGATGATCTTCTCGTCGTCGACTTCACCTTCCGGTGCCGGATGGGCATCTGCCAGGATACGGACATAAGGAGCTCCGCACTTGCTGGCCAGCGCCACATACTCACCGATCTCGGTCGGTGCGATCTTGGCGCCGTCTTCGTAAGCCAGTACACAGTTAGAGGAGAAGCATGGAATCTCCAACCCCAGCTTTCTAAGGTTTTCCATGGTGCGGTCCACTTCCGATGGAAGGAACGGCTTTGCATGGGACGCGGTGATCTCTTCACCCAGTCCTCTGATCTCGATACCTGCGTAGCCAAGGTCGTGGGCCATCGGATAGATGTCCTTCCAGGACCACTCAGGGCATGCCAGTGTAGAAAAAGCAAGCTTCATCGCCATTTCGAAAAACCTCCGGTTAAAAATGCTGTGATACTCAATTCGCAGGATATCACAGCATAGGATTATTTAACGGGATTAGCATACACCCAAAAAACAAGAAAAGAAACGGGGCGACAGTGCTTTTGCCGAAAGAAGGCAAAAAAGCGGAAGAAAATGTAAACTCCTATGACCTTAGGATAGGATCAGGCCTCTTTCTTGGCGAAGAGCTGTCCGACTTCGCTCTCGATGACCGGGCGGCCCCAGATGTTACCCTGTACGAAATCGCACTGGTACTTCGTCAGGATATCGAGCTGCCGTCTGTCATCAACACCTTCTGCGACAACGCGGATCTTCATCTGGTGCACGAGGCCGATGATGGAGCCGACCATCAGGCGCTGTGCGTTCTTCATCGGAAGCTCATCTACGAACGACTTATCGATCTTCAGAACATTGATCGGGAGCTGCTGCAGATAGTTAAGAGACGAATAGCCTGTACCGAAGTCGTCGAGTGCGACGGAGATGCCGAGCTCGGAGATCTCTTTAAGGACCTTCACGGCATAGTCGACATTCGATACCATGA
Organism: Clostridia bacterium; assembly: GCA_016281535.1. GTDB lineage: Bacteria > Bacillota > Clostridia > Saccharofermentanales > Saccharofermentanaceae > Scatonaster. Next base: position 3,047 of record JAEEIT010000133.1, read on the forward strand.
TGGACTCGGTCACTTCGAATTCGAGGTTCTTCGGGTCGATCTCGGTCTTCTTGATGATGCGTCGTACGGACTGCAGGAACATCGGGGACATCAGCTGCACGGCGGAAATGTTGACGGACATGACACCGTCCCAGCCGTGCTCGGCCTTGATCCTCTTGAGTGTCTCGCAGGCGGTCTCGAGGACCCATTCACCCAGCGGAACAATGAAGCCTACGGACTCGGCAACCGGGATAAACTCACCCGGGCTGACTTCGCCGAATTTCTCGGAGTTCCAACGGCAGAGCGCCTCGAAGCCTCTGAGTTTTCTCTCCTTCATATCGTACTGCGGCTGGAAGCACAGATACAGTTCGTCGTTCTTGATTGCGGAAAGCAGGCGGCTCTCATACTTCATCTTGCGCATGATGTCGTCCTTCATTTCCTTCTTATAGAACTGAACCATGTTACGGCCGTATTCTTTCGCCTTATACATCGCAGTCTCAGCACACTTCACCATCTCCGCCGAGGTCGTTGCATCCTGCGGGAAGAAGGAGACGCCGAAGCTCGCTGTAACCTTATACTCCGAATCGTCAAGAGTAAACGGATGGGAGAAAGAGTCTCTTAACATCTCCACGTAGTTCAGCATGTCCTCGTCAGAGAACTGACGCTGTACAACGATGGCGAACTCATCTCCGCCCCAACGGCCGATCATATCCTCCGAGTCGATCGTGGAGGTCAGGCGGCTTGCCACGGCCTGCAGGATGCTGTCGCCGAGCTTATGTCCCATCGAGTCATTGATGACCTTGAAATTGTCGAGATCCACATAAATCAGGGCAAAAGGCATCTTCTTATGGGAAAGAAGGCTGATGAGAAGATCCATGCGGTCGATGATCTTCACCCTGTTCGGAAGTCCGGTAACGGTATCGAAATGATTCATCTGATACAGACGTTCTTCGTTATCCTTCATGGCACGGTTGTACTCAGAAAGAAGGGTGTTCTGGCGCTTCGCCTCTTCTTCTCTGGCCTTGAGGTCAGTATTCGCCTGCTCCAGTTCGGCCGTCTTACTGGCTACACGCTCGATCTCGATCGCGACCCGGCGGTTATAGGCAAGAACGATGGCCACGATCACCAGACCGAGTGCCGTGGTCGCCAATCCGTTGATGGCATAGTTATCCTGGTAACGGAAGAGTATGAAGACAGTCGCAGCAAGCTGGAGGACCGTCGCAACCAGAACGGCGTAGAAGCCTTTCATATTCAGTGACTGCACGATCAGTATCGACAGCAGAAGCTGTACGATCGTAAAGATGCCTCTTACCGGCATGAGGAATTCAAATTCGGGAACTATCGCCACTAAGGGATTAAGAACTGCAAAGAAGCCAAAAGCCAGAATATAAAGAATGATCTTTAATGCGGCGAAGCGCTGCCCGACTTCCGGGTGGAGATTCGAGTCTACGAATCTTTCTGCAAATGTCACTTCACCCTTTTTTGCTACTTTGTTCTCACTTTCCTGATCCATACCATTGCCCCTTCAATCACCCTAAAGTAATCACAAACTCTATTATGCACGATTTCTCGCCACTTTGCACGAGTTTTGTGTAGAAACCCTTATTAGATGGTATAATTTTTTTCATGCATAGTAAATGCAAAGAATTTGATATTTAGGAGCTATCGGGCATGTTTCTTCCAAAAGCAGCGATATTTGACCTTGACGGGACTCTTCTCGACTCTATGTGGGTCTGGAAGAAGATCGATGCGCAATTTCTCGCGGACCGGGGATTTGAAGTGACGCAGGACTACACAGATGCCATTAAGGCGATGGGATGGGAGGAAGGCGCCCGCTACACGATCGACCGGTATGGTCTTTCCGAAACACCGAAGCAGGTCATAGACACCTGGTTCGATATGTCCGAAGAATACTACCGCTTTCACATTCCCATGAAAGCCGGCGCCAAGGAGTATCTTTCGCTGCTTCACGAAAAAGGCGTGCCTATGGCGGTCGCTACCTCGATGGAACCGCAGAAGAATATCGATATCGTGCTCCGGGCCAACGGGATCGCGGACTATTTCCAGAATATCACGATGTCGACGGAAGTGACACGGGGGAAGGGTTTCCCCGACATCTATCTTCTTGCCGCTTCCCGTCTCGGTGTAGATCCGGCAGACTGCGCCGTATTCGAAGATATCCTTGCCGCCATCCGAGGTGCCGGAAACGGTGGATTCCAGACGGTAGGCATCTACGATGATATCTCTGAGGGAGAATGGCCGCTTATCGAAAAAGAAGCAACTCTTGCCGTTCGAAACTGGCAAGAGCTGCTGTGATCGTGTTTCTTAAGGTTCGTTTTTTCAGTAGAAGAGAATCCAGGATCCGGAAGTCCAGTCAACCGAAGTTGTCTCCATACCCTGTCGGAAGGATCGAGACGATCCATGCCAGGACAAAGCCTGCAACAGGAAGCGCATAGACCAGTCCGAACCATTTCGTAAGCCGGATATCGTTCAGTCTCCGTATAAATGCGGACAGGTTGATGAACGTGACGATGGCAAGCGTGATAAACCAGAAGATACGGGCCGGACCATTCAGTTTCATGATGTTCATCGGGTTAAGGATCTCAAGAACCGATTCACCCGGCATTGCAGATTGAGCTTTAAATGCCAGAAGCATAATCAGCGTGGATGCTCCTAGCACAACAGCGGAATATACGACACTGCAGATATAGAACGGCCAGCGCTGGATCTGTCCGTATTTCCAGTTGAACATATCTGCTCCGAATTCAACGAAATCCTCGACGTCAATGACGTCAAACATACGACCGGCAGTATTAAGTGGCATAGAAATCTCCTCCCGTTCCTATAACCAACCGTCCGTTTTCGGACGATGCCCGTTTCAACCTTGTTTCCATTTTTCAGTTGAAATCATTCCCTAAAACCTTTTCTCATTGTACCACAGTTGTGGTGCGGTTACCATGAACATGGTGCGGAATGACGGTCTTACGGGTGTGGAGCTGTAATGGAGAGGAGCCTTACCCATGCCCGCTTGATCGCTATGGTACGGATCTGCTTATATGCAGTCAAGACTGCCATGCGGCACCGCATATGCGGCGTCGGTCTTGACTGCATAAAGAGATCCGTAATTCTTCTGACAAGCGGGCATGGGTGAGTTCCATCCAGTGGATGTATATCTGTGCAATTCGTTTCCAAAACCGGCAAAACAGCGCAAATTAAGGGAATTTGTCGAGTACAGAAATGGTTAAACATGGCACAATGATGACATATTCTGCTTAAGAATGTGAATTGGAGTTTCAGAATGGAGGCGCGGGTATATGATCGCAGCAGAGCTATACAAGATGTCGTTGTTTCTTCGCGGCAGACGTTTGGTTTTTCTTAAAGATAGATTGAAGAGCATTCCTTACGTCAGTATCGGGAAGCGAAGAAAAAACGGGATTCCAGTTAGCGTGATACGGGCTTACCTTCCCGACGATGCCTCCGGATCCGGCGAGATGCACCGCGTGCAATATGACCTTACTTCGCGGCGTGCACATCCTCTTCTTGTAGCAAAAGAGGAACGTGAAGAGTTAGAGCGCAAACTTAACTCGCTTCGGTTCCGAAGTATACTTGACGGCGAATATCCTAGAATTACAACATTAAGAAACATTAACCCAATCAATAAGCGCTTTTCTAAAGAAGTCTTCGACCAACTGGAAGAACTCAAAGAAGACAATCCGGTAAAGAAGCACTACTTTGACGGTCACATCTTCCGTTCAAAGTCCGAGCTGATTGTCGCGCAATTTCTGAAATCGCTGGGGCTAGAATATAAGTATGAGGCCATCGTTAAAGTCGGAGAGCAGGTGTACTACGTTGACTTCGCCGTATACTGTCCAGAGACAGGGCGATTCTTCTTTATCGAGCATCTTGGAATGATGTCTAAAGATTCCTACCGCATGAAGAACTTCGCTAAAATCACCAACTATATTCTGAATGGCTATATTGAAGGCCTCGACGTTCTCTTCATATTCGAGCATGGAGATGATCGATTCTCTGCGGATGCAATATGTGGCAAGATTCTTGGGGTCATTGCTGCTCAAGCCCGGCAACTGTCAGAAGCATCTGTTCTATGAGAATACCTTCATTGACGTAATATTGACTCAAAACACCCGCAAAAGGCAATGTTGAGGAAATTAAAGAAGAAAAGAACGTTATTGCCTTTTTGTTGCCTCTAGACTGGGATAAAAGGCAACAACGAGGCAATTTCACATTCTTAACCTGAATTTCGCCTCTTTGTTGATTTTTCGATTGTTCTACAGTCAACGATGAGGCAATTCTGATTCCGTCCCAGAGTGTACTTACCAGTAGGCGGCCATATCGCCGAGGTAATCCCATTTGAAGACGACCAGCGCCACGTTTCTTAGAATAAAGAAGCCGATCACAACGACGAGGATGGTCCACATTTCCCATTGATAGAAAAGCTTCCAATGGTTTTTGCCGGATGGCTGCCTGCAGAAAAGTGCGTTATGCAGAAGCGCCACCCAGATCCGCAAAAGCAGAATACCGGCATAGATCGGAACCGGGTGTGAAAGAAACGAACGGACCAGATCGAAATGCAGAAGATGTTTCACGGCCCGCGTGCCGCCACAGCCCGGACAATACAGATGAAAGGTCTGCGAAAACCTGCATGCGCCTTCTTGAAAGGCGACATCACTCACCTGAGTTTTCAGATACCATGCGAAGAATAAAGCAGCGGCCAGGATCAGGGTCATGCCCCAGAATCCTAGCCACTGCCGAGTTTCTCTATTGACCGTGCGCATCCCGACGTCCCCGGATCTCGATCGGATCAGAAGCAGAATGCGATTCTTCCGATACCGCAGGTCGCCGCTACACAGACAAAGTCAACGATAAGCTGTACGGCAAAAGAACAAATCCCCAGTATCCATCCGCCCAGGGCAAGAGACTTCTTCGAGCCGTTATTGACGTGTCCGATGATACCCAGAACGATTGCGGCCACACTGCAAAGATAAAGCGGGTTAAAGAAGAAGCCCAGGATACCGAAAACCAGTGCAAGCACACATACATTTTCGTAGTCCGGTCTATCCCCACGGAGCAGCTGTTGCTGGTAAGCCTGCTGGTCCTTCGTATTAAACGGGACCGTATTGGCCGGTTCATAGTATTGGGAATTAGGTCCCTGCGCCGCCACATACGGTCTGGCTGCCGGCTGCGTCTCCGCTGCTCCGCTTCCCTGTCCCTGCGATGAGGAAGCCTGCTGTCCAGGCGCCGCTACGGACACCAGTGTTTCTACCGTTTCTGAATCGGAATGTTCCGAAGATGTACTTACCGAAACCGTCTCCAGAGCATTTCCACAGTTCGCGCAGAACTGCACACCGTCCGGGTTCTCATGATGACAAAGTTTGCAGATCGCCATTGTTATTCCTCCTTTTGGAACGCCCGAGGGCGCTGCTTAAATCCGATAATCCGATAATATAATCTCACGGCAGAATCCCATCATACAGGGTATATCACGCGGAAAAATACAGGGAAAACCTGCTTTTCTTCAGTAATATCACTTATTGTAAAGCTTCTTCTTCTGATACTCCGGCTCGCAGGTGATATTCACGCCGAGCTTTCTAAAGACGCCCTCGTCCACGTTAGAGAGGATCGTCGTCGAGTGTGCGTCACTGTGTCGCAGGTTGTTGATCTGCTGCATCGCAAGCTCGGCTACCGGGTTCGTCGCCGCACTCATCGCCAGTGCGATCAGCACCTCATCGGTGTGAAGACGCGGATTGCGGTTACCCATATGGTTGATCTTCAGATCCTGGATCGGCTCGATAACATTCGGCGAGATCAGGGGGATCTCATGCTGGATGCCACCGAGGACTTTCAATGCATTGAGAAGTACGGCTGCCGAAGCGCCGAGGAATTCGGAATTCTTACCGGTCACGATCTGGCCGTCCGGGAGTTCCAGTGCCACAGCCGGACCATGGGTCGACTCCGCACGTACCAGTGCCGCACCAACCACACGACGGTCGTTGACCTCAATTCCGGATTTATTCATAAGAAGCTCGATCTTACTTACATCTGCTCCATCAGAAAGGCCCTGGCGGACCAGGCACTTCGCCTGGAAGTAACGGCGGATGATCTCCTGCTTACTGGCCTCACGGCACGCTTCATCGTCCACGATGGCAAATCCCGCCATGTTTACGCCCATGTCTGTCGGGCTCTTGTACGGAGACTCTCCGTAGATCTTCTCGAAGATCGCGTTGACGACCGGGAACACCTCGACGTCGCGGTTATAGTTAACGGTCGTCTCACCATAGGCCTCGAGGTGGAAAGGGTCGATCATGTTGACATCCGCCAGATCTGCCGTCGCCGCCTCATACGCGATGTTCACCGGATGGTTCAGCGGGATGCTCCAGATCGGGAACGTCTCGAACTTCGCATATCCGGCCTTAATACCTCTTCTATTCTCGTGATAGAGCTGCGACAGGCAGGTCGCCATCTTTCCGGAACCAGGTCCCGGCGCCGTAACAACGACCAGGGAACGTGTGGTCTCGATGTATTCGTTCTTGCCGTAGCCCTCGTCACTTACGATAAGCGGAACGTTCATCGGGTAACCTGCGATCGGGTACTGCTTATAGACCTTGATGCCCAGCTGATGCAGTCTCTTGCTGAACTGCTCGGCCAGAGGCTGGTTCGTGAACTGCGTGATCGTTACGGAACCCACATATAATCCGATCTCGGTAAAAGCATCGATCAGGCGGAGTACTTCCTGATCGTAGGTGATGCCGAGGTCGCCTCTTCTCTTGTTCTTCTCGATGGCATCCGCATTGATCGCGATGACGATCTCCGCTTCATCCTTCAGCTCGAGAAGCATCTTCACCTTACTGTCCGGTTCGAACCCCGGAAGTACACGGGATGCGTGAAAATCATCGAAAAGCTTGCCGCCGAATTCCAGATACAGCTTGCCGCCGAACTGATCGATCCGGTCACGGATCTTCTGTGACTGCATCTGCACGTATTTCTCATTGCTAAAGCCTTCCTTAAACATACCTTTCACACTCCCTTTATTCAGGAACGGTCCTGCGCGAAACCATCGATCTCACGAAGGAAAGGCGCTTCCCCGTTCCCGATACTACAAAATAAAAAAGAGCTTCTCTCCAAAAAACTTCGAGAAGCTCGTCTGCCTTTTTAACGGCTCTTTGCAATTATATCATACTTTGATATGCTGTCTACATCAAACGAAGTCAAAAAGGAGTACTTTTTTATGCGTTTTTTGATCCAGCGTGTGACCTCTGCCAAAGTCGATGTCGAAGGCGAAACCGTAGGTGCCATTGATCACGGCTTCCTCGTATTCATCGGCGTCTGTAACACCGATACCAAGGCCATTGCGGACGCTATGGTCAAGAAACTCCTGGGACTTCGCATCTTCCGGGACGAGAACGGCAAGACCAACCTGAGCCTTTCCGATGTGGGCGGCAGCCTCCTTCTCATCTCCCAGTTCACCCTCTACGCCGACTGCCACCACGGCAATCGTCCGTCCTTCATCAACGCAGGGGCGCCGGACATGGCCGAGGAGCTCTACGAATACATCATTGATGCCTGTCGTCCGCATGTAAAAGCACTGGCGACGGGAGTTTTCGGTGCAGACATGGCTGTATCGATCGAAAACCAGGGTCCGTTCACGATCATGCTGGACAGTGAAGAGATCGTAAAGAAGTGATCCTTAGAAGAGGATCGGTTTCAGGATATAGGAGAACAGGATGTCTCCCAGGAAGATCACGGCAATCGGGATCGCGATAGCCAGAAGCTTCTTCCTGCCCATCTTCTCTGTCATGTGGAAGAATCCCGGCACGGCCCACTTCGTGTACAGCACACCCAGGATGCCGAAGATCAGAACGGAACGGAAACACACGTAGCCCCCGATATTCCCCCAGTTCCAGATCTCCTTGTTATAATCCCACAGGCGCATCCCGCCGAAACAATGATAAAGGACCCAGCCGGTCCCGAATTCTAAGATAAACGAACCGATCACCGTGATAATAAAGACCAGCCATGGATTGACTTTACGCTTGTATGTTACCAGCGTCAGGCCCAGTGCGCCGAATCCGTAGATCGGAAGCCACGGACCGCCCTGGCCTCTTCGGATGAAGTGACCCTGGTCGATCCGATAGAAAAGCATCTCATACACCCAGCCGATCATCGCTCCCAGTACCACAAGAAGGAAGATCGTAATCATCGTCCGATACTTCGGACTAAACTCGTCTTTCATGAATCACCCCTCCGAAACCATTCATAAAAGCCAGACTCATACCTGATCCTATGGTAACACATCGGAGAAATATCCACACGGCCATGCGGTTGAAAAATGATCGGCGAATGGCTATAATGGTGCATGTCCCTTGTGGGAGATGCTTCGATCGTTCAACGGATAGGACTGCAGTTTCCGGTACTGCCAATGCGGGTTCGATTCCTGCTCGGAGCGCCACAGAAAGTAAAAGGGCTGTGATCCCCGGGATTTTCACCGGGTCATCACAGTCCTTTTCTAATAGAGGGTTGGCAGAGGAACTGTTCTGTCTTTTCTTATTCAATCTCTTCGGTCTTATAGATAAACTTGACCTGTCCGTCCATGCCGTCGGCAATACCGGAATAGTTGATGTAATTCTTCGAGACTTCCATCGTCGCCTGAAGTCTTGCAGCCAGGCCCGCAAGATCGCCGTCTACCAGATCCACGATCTTCTGCACGCCCTTTTCATCGAACTCGTTAAGTCCGGATGAGAGCTGCATCGCCCCGTCACGGAGCTGTGTGATACCGTCGATCAGGGCCGGCGCACCGTCCTTCATCTGCAGGATGCCGTCGTTAAGAGTATTGGCACCGGAAGAAAGCTGCGCTGTGCCGTCTTTGAGCTGCGAGGCTCCGTCTTTCAGAGATCCGGCCCCGGTCAGGACCTGCCCGACTGCCGAAGTATAGTCTGAAAGCCCGATGTAGAATGCATTGTATCCGTCGAGGCTCGCCTTAAGGTCGATCACTTTCTTCGCACCTTCCGAAGCCGCCTCAAGCTTGGTCTGGACTTCGTCACCTGCCATCGTCTCGGAGATGGTCTTTTCTACCTGCGCATCTGTATTCTGATCGATCAGCGCCACAATATCCGCGCCGGCCATCGTTTCATCGACCTTCGAAGAGATGATCGACTGCACATCCGCGGTGGCCATCTGCTGGTCCACGGCCGCACTGATCTGTCCCTGTATCTCGGCACTCTCCATCTGTGCCTCTGTATTCTGTTCAATCAGAGCCTGCACGTCGTCCGTCGCCATCTGCTGATCGATCGCGCCTTCGATCATCTGCTGTGTCGCAGCATCCACGAGACCTGCCGCCACGGCCTGATCGTAAGAAGCCTTATCCATGCCGGCCGCCGTCTGGATCACCTGCTCCGCGACCGCTGCCCGTACATTCTCTTCGACCGCCTCCTGCACCTGTTCACGTACAGCAGGGATCACTTTCTCCGTGACACCTTCGCGGACGCCTTCCTCGACTTTCGTCTCCACCTCCGATCGAACCGCCGCCGTTACCTGCCCGCGGATGTAATCGCGCTTTTCCTCAACGGCCGAAGTCACGGTGTCGAGTGCCTGCTGGTATACCGCGGAATCATCCAGCGAATTGATCACGCCGTTCAGCACTTCCGCGTAGTTTCCGATCGTCAGCTGCGGCACCGAAAGACCGGCATCATTTAGCTGCTCATATGCGGTTTCAAGAAGGCCTTCGAATACCTGTCTGGCTCCGTCATTCAGTTCCGAAGAATGGGCATCCAGTTCGGAAAGCCCGTCGTAGAGCTGCTTCGTGCCATCCGCGAGTTTACCGGCTCCCTCGTCCAAGGAAGCGGCACCGTCCGCCAGTTTCTGCGCGCCGTCCGCCAGCTGGTCGATACCGGTGACCAGTTCCTTCGACTTGTCGAGGAGCGTGCAGAGCCCGTCGTAAAGTTTCGAAGATCCGTCCGTCAGCTGTTCCATCGCATCGGTCAGCTCCTGCATCGCTCCGTCAAGGTCGATGCTCTCCCCTGACTTCAGTTTCTCCGGATCGATCTGATTGACGATTTCATTTGAGGCAATCGTCACCGTCATGCCCATGCTGAAGTTCACACAGTCCGCAGAGATCTCGACATAGTCCGGGATCGTCAGTTTATCCGGAGAGATACCCAGGTCCTCGGAAAGCCCCGGGAACGCGAAGCCGATGACCGCCGTGCGTGAACCGTCATTGATGATCTTGCCGTTCGATACCTCTACGTTGGCAAAAGCACTGTTGTCCAGGAGTAATCCGGTCAGCATGGTGAAGGGTACGTAGATCTTCTCGCTTTTTCCGTTGATCTCCTTCATTTCATACGTGTTGTTCGTATAGTCAAAACGGATCGTCACGCGTCCGCTTTTTCCCGGAAGTTCAGAAGGAGCGATGGGTGAACCATCGAGGAAATACGAGACCTTCACATCGACCGGCAGTTCTTTTTCGATATTGCCCTGATAATAGATATCGTCAGTACTTGCATTCCAGACGCGGGTATTCTCTCCGCCCATGGTAAACGTCTCTCCGTCTTTGAGCACCTGCACATCCGAAAGCTCCGACACATCCTGCACATCGTTCTTCCCGGCGGTGTTGCGGATCCAGTCGCTCACGATCACCTTATTCACGGTACCGTCCTGCCCTGCGATCACGTACACGGTTTCCTCTTTAAAAGGATCCTGCGTGGAAGGAGTGGCTGCGGAAGCACTCATATACTGCAGAAGATCCGATTCGCTTGAGAGTCCGCTCGCGTACGCCACATCCGAAGATACGGAGGACAGTCCGTCCGTCACACAGGAAGGATCCTGGGGCAGTGCTTTTGACGAGGAAGATTTAGCCAGGGCATAGCCTGCACCTCCGGCACCCATCGTAAGTATTCCTGCTGCCGCAAGAACGGCCAGCGTCTTATTTACCATCGTGTTCATCGTATTCATACAAAAAACTCCTTTCTCTTTGTGAAGGTCTTTCCCATTTTGATTTGTTTCATCCCGATCGTCGTGTGACATATGAGCCTGTCAAAGAGCATCAGCATGGCCGGCAGGATGAAAATGACCAGAAGCATACTGATGACCGCGCCCCTTGCCAGGAGGAAGCACATCGAGCTGATCATGTCGACGTCGGAGTAGACGGCGACGCCGAAGGTCGCGGCAAAGAGGCCTGTGCCGGACACGAGTACCGACGGGATCGACGTCTTCAGCGCCGTCCAGACCGCCTCGTTTCTTTCCAGTCCGTTCATGCGCTCTTCCTTATATCTCGTGGTCATGAGGATCGCATAGTCCACCGTCGCGCCCAGCTGGATCGTACTGATGCAGATCGGTGCGATGAACGGCATACTCGAACCCATATAATGCGGAAGACCGAGGTTAATGAAGATCGCCAGTTCGATGACCGAGATCAGGATAAACGGCAGCGACAGGCTCTTCGTCACGCATGCGATGATCAGGAACACCAGAAGCACCGACACCAGATTCACGACACGGAAGTCGGTATCCGTTGTCTCGATCAGGTCCTTCGTACACGGACCTTCGCCGATCAGAAGTCCCTTCGGATCGTACTTCTTAAGTATCGAATTCAGCCGGTCGATCTGGGTGTTGACCTCATCCGTCGCAATACCGTACTGCGAGTTGATCAGCATCAGTTCCCACTTTTCCCCCTTGAGTAGTTCTCTTGCCGAATCCGGAAGCACGTCCTCCGGCACATCTGCACCCACCAGGGATTCCAGCGACAGAACATAGTTCACGCCGTCCACCTTTTCCATCTCATGGATCATGGCTCTCGTTTCATTCGGATCCATCGTGGCATCCGTGAGGATCATGTGCTGCGTCGCGATCCCGAAATCCTCTTTCAGCTTTTTATTTGCCACGACATTCGGCATATCCTGCGGGATCGAAACGGAAATATCGTAGTAGACTTCGTTGCTGGCTTTCTTGTATCCGTAGAAAGACGGTACGAGAAGGATCGCGAAGATCAGGAGGAACACCGGGAATATCTTGATAATGCCTTTGGAAAAAGCACTGCCGCCCGGAATAAGCGATCTGTGCCGGCTCTTCTGGAGGGGCTTATCGAGAATGAGGATCAGCGACGGAAGGACCGTCACGCATCCGATCACACCGAGAAGGACGCCCTTGGCCATGACAAGGCCGAGGTCTCTGCCCATCGTGAAGGACATGAAGCACAGTGCCACAAAACCTGCGATCGTCGTGATGGAACTTCCGACTACGCTGCTGAGGGTCTCATGGATCGCCACCGCCATCGCCTCTTTGTTATCCGGATATTTCTCTCTTTGCTCGTTGTAGCTGTGCCACAGGAAGATGGAGTAGTCCATCGTGACCGCCAGCTGAAGCACGGCAGACAGTGCTTTTGTAATATAGGAGATCTCGCCGAAGATCACGTTCGAACCGAGGTTCAGAAGTATCATCATACCGATGGAAAGAAGGAATACCACCGGAGCCAGGAAACTATCGAGGAGGAGCATCATAGCAAGAAGTGCCAGGACGACAGCGATCGCCACATAGATCGGTTCCTCTTCTTCACACAGATTCTTAAGGTCCGTGACCAGTGCGGACATGCCGGAGACGAAGCACTGCTTGTCCGCTATCTTTCTAATCTCTCCGATGGCCTGCATGGTCTCGTCCGCCGATGTCGAGGTGTTAAAGAACACCGCCAGGATCGTGGAATGATCGGTATTAAATGCATCGTATAAGGATTTCGGAAGCATCTCCATCGGAACCGAAAGACTGGCCAGCGAATCGTACCAGATCACCGATTCCACATGGTCCACCTGCGCGATGCTTTCCTTCAGTTTGGATACCTGAAGGGGCGTCATATCCTCTACGATGACGAAAGAAAAGGCGCCCTTTCCGAATTCATTGAGAAGCTCTTTCTGCCCCTGCACGGTTTCCATATCCTCCGGCAGGTAATTGAGCATATCGTAGTTGACTCTTGTTCCGATGTAGCCGAAAACAGACGGGATCATGAGCAGCAGTGCCACAATCAGGATCAGAAATCTGCCTTTGACTACAGCTTTTGAAAACTTCATCTTTTTCCTCCCCTTACATGTATGAATTCATAATCCGTATCCGGAATATCCGGATACTGGTTCTTCACGATCTTAACGGTGAAGATCGCAACCGTCAGATTCAGAATGCCCTCAAAAATCAGGGCCACACCCAGAAGCGCGGTCAGCATCTCCGCCGAATTTCCCGGACGGAACATCAGGAGCATACCGAGGATCCCGGTTGCAACGGCACATGCAAGGATGAACCACCAGTCACGGATGCCGAAATCTCTGGCATCTTTTGCAATTCTTGCCTTGAAAAAAGCATCCGCCATGATCAGGATCCCCATGGCGATCACGATCAGATTCACGGCGTGAAGCGGATGCACCAGGACCGCGATCCCCAGAAGTAGAAGGATGCTGCCGAATTCCAGATCGTACTGGAACGCCAGACGGAAAAGATCCTTGGAGAAATAGCCTACGATCTTCACGATACCGAAAACGATCATGGCCACACCCAGTGCCGTGCCGAGAAGCTGTGTACCCAGGTCCGCACGCAGGATGAATCCAAGTCCCACCAGACAGAAAATAAGGGACATGATCACATATCCGATCTTCGCGATGCGCATCGGCGCAATCGAACGCATTTTCATCACTGTCACCTCCAAACCGGAAGCGGTTTTCTCCGTCACACATCGGCTATCGCGAAATCTACGCACCTGCTGTCGCACATCGGAGAAGCGCACTTCTTTATCATCTGGATCCATCATACGGCCGGAGACTTTTATCGGAAACGGACAGAAAAAAGCCCGTGTCTGAAATTCAGACACAGGGACCGATTTGTCTAAAAAGATGTTTCCGGGAAGCCGAAGGTTATCCTTCGACCGCCCTCTTGATCATCTCTTCTGCCATCCCGCGATAGAGCTGGCAGAAACGGCTGATGTGCTCTTCCACATTCGTTTCCATCTTCTGGTTGAGCCACTCGATAGTCAGACCGAAGCATTCACAACGATAGAAGCGGCGGATGATCTCCTCATCGGAAGGCGCGATCCGGATATCGTGGAAAAGTGTTTTTGCATAGGTGGTGATCACATAGTCGCAAACTTTCCACAGGTACGTCTCAAAAACATCGCGGCTGACGGAATTATAGATATGGAGGATCGCCCTGCGGTTCTGTTCACAGAAAGCAATCGCCGCACGCAGCGCTGTTTCGATCGAGTCGACCGTATCGTATCGGGAGATGATGTCATCGGCAGCATCCTTGACCATCTCTTCGACCAGAGCAGGCAGATCCTGGTAATAGTAATAGAAAGAATTCCGGTTGATCCCGCATTTTTCCACGATCATCTTCACCGTGATCTGTGACATCGGCATCTCTTCGAGAAGCTCCACGAAGGTCTTCTTGATCGCGTCCTTCATAAAACTCGGCATAGCAGATCATCCCCCTTTTCCTGTCCATTATACTCCATTCAGAAAAAAACCATTTCATACTTGACTCTCCCCTTAGGGCATCCTTTATGCTTGGGTCTGTGAAATGGTATCATGTTGTTTAGGTCAAAACCATAGGTAAGGAGATTCAACATGGAATACGATTGCTATCTGCAAAAAGGAGATTACTATTTCCGCTTCCGGACGGGAGCGATCATCCTGAAGGGCCGGAAGATGCTCTTCGTCCAGAATGCCCTGGGCGGGTATTACTACATGATCGGCGGCGCGGTGCATCTGGGCGAGAACACGAAGGACTGCATCGAGCGCGAGGTCTTCGAGGAGACGGGCGTGCCCTGTAAGGTCGTGCGCACCGGTATCATCTGTGAGAATTTCTTCGAGGGCGACCGGCTGGATGAGCGGATCTCCGGGATGCACTGCCATGTGCTGGAATTCTATTACCTGATGGAAGCACCGGAAGATAGTGCTTTTGCAGAAGAAACCGATACCGGGGAGAAACTCGTGTGGCTGAATCTTGACGAGATCGGCAAGTACGACGTCCGCCCCATCATGCTGAAGACCAAACTACAGGAAGCCATCGACGGCGGTGTCGTGCTGCACGTCGTGAATAATGACATCGACCGGAGTTACGAGTAACAAAAGCAGTCGCATCTCCGGGGATGGAAAATAACGAAGCCGGCGCCGAAACGCCGGTGCGTAACGGAGGAAACGAATATGGGATATATTATGGATCTTCGAAAAGTACTCGGCCACCGTCCGATCATCATCCCAGGCGCGGCAGTACTGTTCGTAAACGAGAAAAACGAGATACTACTTCATGAGCGCGCGGACAACCATTACTGGGGCTATCCGGGCGGTTCGATGGAGCTTGGCGAGAGCTTCGAGGAGTGTGCGAAGCGGGAGGCCTTCGAGGAATCCGGGCTGATCGCCGATAAGCTGGAATTCTTCGATCTGGAGTCCGGCGAATCGACGCACTACACCTATCCCCACGGCGATGAGATCTACGTCGCGGGCGTTCTCTACCTCTGCCGGGAGTACCACGGCGAGCTGAAGATACAGGAAGAGGAGGTCATCCAGCAGCGCTTCTTCGCTGAGGATGAACTTCCCCATCCTATGGACCCGATGAACGAAGCATTCATCAGGAAAGCTTTCGCCCTATTAAAAAGCCGGGCATCTCTACCCGGCTCTTCAGCGAAATAAAGCTTCTGAAAGAAGTATCTTCAGACCGTCTCGACCGTTCCGAGGAATACCGGAAGTCCGGTGGCCATATCCACGATAGCGTATGCATACGGACGGTCACAGATCACATATTTTACGTCTTCCGGTTCCATACATGCCGACTCTGTTGCTACGACTGCCGTTGCCGCCGCTGCCTTCGTGCCTGCACGGTCGACCTCGATGAAAGTCTTGTGCACGACCTTGGAAATATAGGCATTCGTCTTACTCAGATTCGTAAGGTCTGATCTGGATTCGTCAAATACATCGGACATACCCATATCGATCAGCACATTATTCAGCTCGATAGCATACTCACTCTTAAACTCCGGCATACGCGCCTGTACGGTCGCAAAGGTTTCCCTGCTGTTCCAGAACTCCCAGTACTCTTCTGCCGTCATGTCTGCCATAAATGCATTGATATCCAGAGATGCATCGTTCGGAAGGATCGTCATGAACGCATATTTCCCGTCATCGTACGCCTTGATAAATCCGACGGCCTCGTCGTTACTGAGATAGACCGATTCCGTACTGCCAAGGAACGGCACTGTCTTCGTCACCCCGGAACCTGTCGTGAATACATCACTATAGACCTGAGCATCCTCATAGGGTTCTTGCCATTTCGCGTCGAACGTGATCGCATTGACGAGCACCATGAGGCTGTTGGGATCGAGATCTTCCAGTAGCTCTTTGATCCGGCCCTTCGTCTTCTCTTCTGTCCAGCCGTTGATCATCTTCACGGCATTCGCGTCGAAGGGGATCACCGAAACACCCGCATCGAAATGTCCGACTACGTAGTCGAGGTAGTCATCGTAGACATTCGCACTTCTTGCCTGGTTCAGCCAGATCGAGTTCGCGATCTGAAGGGAATCGTTCTTAAGAGAATTCATCCTGTCGACCGAGAACTGAAATGCCGCACCGTTATCGGCACCCGGGACGAGTGTATTCATCATCTGGTTCAGAGTCTCCCCATCTGCTCCGGCTGCCACCATCTCCAGTGCGATAAGTATGGAATCGGCAGAGATGAGCACATTTTCTCCATTCGCCTCTCCCGCACACCGTTTCATCAGTGAGAAAATAAACTCCGAGTACGCTTCATTCAGTTCTTCAGAAGTCATGGCTGTCTTTCCCGCCCCGGCATTCTGAAGCTCGAAGACCGCTTCTTTCCCGTTGTCTCTCTTCACTGTCGGCGTGTCCGGTATCTCGACGACCGGCTCTGTGGGCGCCGGTTTCTCGTTCTTCTTCGTTGTTCCTTTCGTCTTTCCGGAGCAGCCCGCCGTCATCGACAGGATCAGCGTAAATGTTAATAATCCGGCAACTATTTTCTTCATGTTCTTATCCTCTCTTGTTTTCATATCTTTCCGGCCCCGGTACCATAAGGGCCTTCACTAATAAAGACGACACCATATCTTCTTTCGTTTCATCGAAAAGGAAAAAATCCTCTGCAAAATGCAGAAACAATAGAAAACCTTCATTGTGCCTCCGCAGGAGCCCGGGCTCTGCGGCCGGCACAAGAAGGTTTTCATTCTGTCTTTTATGAAACAGTTATTACTCGTTTACGATCTTCTCGTTATTGAACAGTACACTGACTACGCCCAGGCAGACGATACCGAATACGATGTTGATCGCACAGGTACTGAGGATATCGGTCGTGGATACTCCGGAAAGGAGAATGTTCTTCGTCAGATACGAAGCGTTCCACATCGGAACCAGATAATTCTTGGATCCGATTTTTGTGAGTACGCCATCGAAACCTGCATTGGATGTCAGGAAAGATCCGAGGAACAGGACCATGATCGGGATGACGGAAAGTGTCTGTGCCTGACGTGCGGTCTTTGCCAGCGTGGAGATGATCAGGATCAGTCCTACGAGAGCAAAGGCTTCGCAGATGATGACGATGAATGTCAGAATATAGTCTGCTGCCGCATAAGAAACAGCATATTCACCTAACATATCGTTAAATTTCGACATCAGGTAGGCAAGACCCGCAAAAGCGGAGATCGCACTGGTGCCCGCAGCCGTCATGACAGCAAGTGCTTTACCGATGGCAACACTCGATCTTCTTACCGGAGTGATCAGAACGGTGTTGAGGAAGTTGCTTTCCTTATCGCCCGCGATGATGTTACTTGCAAGGGACATGATACCGTAGATGATCGTCATGACCAGAAGGCCCGGAACCATACTTGCGATCAGATTCTTTGCCTGATAATCTTCATCGCCGAGATCGTATGTCACGGAAGTATCTGCATTGATCGTAAACACCTCCGGACGCAGCGCATCCAAAAGCGAGGAGATCTTTTCACGAAGCCTCAGTGAATCGTTATCCGAAGAATTGAAATAGATCTCGATGTTCGGAACATTTGCACCTTCCGGATCGATCGCGAAGTTTTCCGGGAAGACAACGAGCATCTTGTCTTCTTTGTTCTTAATGTTCTCGATCGTGGTTTCTTTATCGACTGCCTTATCGGAAAAACCGATCGCCTTCAGGCCTTCGGATAGTTCCTGAGGCGCATTGATGCAGTACGCATTATATGTGGTCTC
>JAEEIT010000134.1 GCA_016281535.1 Clostridia bacterium
ACCGAGCCATCCCAGGCATCTCAGGATATGCGCTATTTTCTGCACCAGCATGAGAAGCGTCTCGCGGAGAAAGGCGTGAAGATCCAGCGCCGCTACACGTTCACCAAGAACGGCGTGAAGCATTCGTTTACGAGAAACCGGCCTCCCTATACTGTCGACCGCTCCTTCGTCGAGTGCGATTCTTCCACGCTGTATACCAATGCTTCGACGCAGAAAAGACTGAAGCGGCCGAAGAAGAGCGCGAGTATCTTCTATGCGAACATCTTAAACCGTCTCGACATCCAGGATGCCGAATATATCTGCCCGAACTGCGGACACAAGGCCACTCTGGAGATCTTTACCAACGGCTGCCCGATGTGCGGCACGAGATTCCAGATGAAGCAGCTCTTCCCCTGTGTCAGTAACTACTGGCTCATGTCCCAGCTGGCTCCCCGATTCTCGATGGAGGGCCTGGTCCGTGTCATCGCTACGCTGGCAGTCCTGCTCGGTCTCGGCGTGGGCTCCTATGTCGGCTTCCAGTACTGGTCCGATGCCGGTATCGGCGGCGCCCTTTTCTTCGGAATCGGCGCGGCTCTCCTTACAGGATTTATGAGTTTTATATGCATCTACCTTCTGTTCAGCATTGTCTTTATGCATTACATGTTCTGGAAGATGATCACCCATGCGGTCTCCACGGCCGATATTGCATCGGCTTCCCTTACGAAGAATTCCTTGAAACAGGCCATGCAGCGTTTCGATCCGGAATTCTCCTATGAACTCTTCGAGGGAAAAGCCATGTCACTGTTCCGTGCCATCGTTTTCTCCGAGGACCGCACCAATATGAGTATCTACAGAGGCGATCCGGATCTTCCGGGATTTGATGACATCATTGACATCGACTACCGTGGCGCCATGAAGTATCTGAACTCCCGGATCCAGGATGGCAACATCCTCGTGCTGCTGGTCCGGCTCTATATGTTTAATACCTATCTCATCGACGGCAAGATCGTGCAGAAAAAGGAAGACTTCAACATGACGCTGATCAAGCGTCTCACCGCGCAGGAAGATCTCGGTTTCTCCATTCACGCCGTAAACTGTAAGACCTGTGCGGCCAGCTTCGATGCCATGCATGTGCTGCAGTGCCCGACTTGTGGTACGCCGTATCACCTGGAGGATGAAGACTGGGTCGTGGTGGGTCTGAAGGAGTAAGGATCGAATTCTATAATACGCAGATAGAAAAGGAGTTTTCTTGTGCTGTCCTCGGACTTCGTCCTGCGGAGGCACACGAATTCTATAATACGCAGATAGAAAAGGAGTTTTCTTGTGCTGTCCTCGGACTTCGTCCTGCGGAGGCACGGCGAAAACTCTTTTCTTATCTGCGTGTTTTTATTCTTCGAGTCCTTCACGCATGGCAGCGACTTCCCACTATGGATTAGTCTTCAACCCAGACCTCTTCTGTAACTGCGTCGTGGTGAACTACGTGAGTTACAGCGTCGTGATGAACAATCTGTGTTTCATAGACTTTCTTGATGGTTACATTGCAAGAGCAATAACCAGGCTGGGAAGAATCATAATCATCACAGTGATTTGGACAATTATGAGATTCACACCAAGCGATTTTCTGTGCGTCAGACCAACCTGTCATATCTGTGCCAGTATCGTTCTGTGTTTCTTTTGTGCCAACACATACTTTTACTTCTTCATCCCAAGCGGGTGTATCAACTACAGTTTCATCCCATGCTTCGGAGATTACTCTTGTTTCCCAATGGCCCTGAGGCTTGGATACATCTGGACCAACATCAGGTTCTGTAGCATATGTGGGCTGAGTGGATGTTGTACCACCATTACCGTTACCATTGCCGTTTCCGTTACCGGAAGGGTCCTCGTATTCTTCCTCGCCATCGTCGTCTTCTTCCTCATCGCGAAGCCGGCTCATCTCCGCTTCTTCATCGGACAGTGATCTGGTCGGTTCCGTAGGGATTTCTGTGTTCTGCGAAGTGGCCTGAAGTGTCTCTTCCGTCGTCGTCACTTCGGGTGCAGCGGTAGTCGATTCAGATGTCACCTCAGAAGAGGTCTCTGAAGTGGTGGTGGTCAGCTCGGATGTCGCATCTGTGTCCTTCGTGCTGTCCGCGCTCTTCTCACTCTCTTTCGTATCCTCGGACTCTTCACTCTCCGAAGCTTCCACATCCGAAGACTTCGATCTATTGCTTCTACCGGAAGAATCCTCTTCGTCATTCTTGCCGCAGCCGAACAGCAGTCCGGCACAAAGTAGAATTGAGATTACGCATAACCAAGGTGTCTTTTTCATCATATCCATCCCCCTCTGTTGACACTCCGCACGGCTAAAGCCGTGGGATTCTTGCTTCATCGACCACTGCTTAGTCCGAGGACTTTAGTCTTGCATGGTCTCCACAAGCGTAAATTCGGGTATGTCCTACCCTACTAGGTTATTTGCAGTCATTAACATTCCCATTTTCAGTATGTTAATGGCTGCATTTTTATCTCTGTCATGTTTGGTATGGCAGTTCGGACACTTCCAAGCTCTTACGGAAAGATTCTTTACTATCGGATTTTTATACCCGCAGATACTGCAAGTCTGAGAACTCGGGTACATCGTTGGAACCCGAACAATCTCATTCCCATACCATTCAGCTTTGTATTCAAGCATAGAAAAGAACTTTGACCATGACGTACTGGTAATATGCTTTGCCAGCTTATGGTTTCTTGCCATGCCTTTTACATTCAGATCCTCGATGCAGATGGTTTGGTTTTCGCGCAAAAGCATCGTAGATGTCTTCTGTAAAAAGTCATTTCTCTGGTTTGTGATCTTTTCGTGTACTCTTGCAACACGGATACGCTGTTTGTTTCTGTTATTCGAACCTTTCTGTTTTCTGGAAAGACGGCGCTGCTCACGGACAAGTTTCTTTTCGGTCTTTTCTAGATACTTCGGATTCTCTATAGTATTCCCGTTACTGTCAGAAAAGAAGTCTTTGATCCCTACATCTATCCCGACGACGTACCCCGCATTAGGGCGGTCTTCCGGTTCAAAGTCAACATTTAATACTGCAAAGTATTTCCCTGTCGGTGTTTTTTCAACAGTTACATTATGGATATGTCCGACCGGCATAGACTGTTTTATCCTCACATATCCGAGCTTGGGTAGTTTTAAGTATTTCCCGGCAAAACGGATGTTGTCCTGCTGGTTGATCGTTCTATACGACTGATGGTTATCGTGTTTGCTTTTAAACTTCGGGTAAAAAGAACGATGTGAAAAGAAATTTTTGAATGCAGTATCCAGGTCACGAAGGGACTGCTGAAGCGAGATCGAATCCACTTCCTTAAGAAATGAAAAATCTTCCTGAAGTTTTAAGGTAGTCAGCATGGATGATGTCTGCTTGTATCCGCATCTCTGTCCTTGTTCGTAAGACGTTTTTCTCATATCCAAGCCCTTGTTGTAGATCAGGCGCACACAGCCGAGCGTTCGGTCAATGAGGGAGCGCTGGCTTTTACTTGGATATATACGAAACTTTACGCCTTTTTGCATATTCACGGCCTCGTTTTTTGAGTATCTACATACCTTTTTATCGTTTCTGAACTTACTTTACCAGCTGTGCTTACGAAGTAGCTTCGTGTCCACAAACTCGGCATAGCCTTAAGCTTTGAAAAATCCTTACGAAGCTCTTTTGAAGATGCACCTTTGATATATTTCATGATGTCAGGAACACTCATAGTAGGTAATACACTGACAAAAATGTGTACATGATCAACATGACATTCCAAAGCCAGGATTTCTATGCCACGTTTTTCGCATTCTATCCTCGTAAGTTCTTTAAAACGCTCTTCAACACCGTCTATTGAAAAAATCTTTCGTCTGTACCTTGGACAGAAAACAAAATGGTAGTTGAGAAGAGATACTGTGGTCTTTGTATGTTTATATCCATAATCCATGAATATATTATATCACATTGTAGATGTATTTTCATTACATGTCTACAAAATGTCCGGGCTTTCATCCCACGGTTAAAACCGTGGGTTTTCCCGCCTGTTCACTATAAGGAAAGTATATCACCAAACGCTAAATGTGGGGCATGTGCTATCACAATTCGATTGAATCTATACTCCTACGGGAGTATAATCGTTCTTGGGAGGTACAAGTATGAAACCGGAAAGCAAAGCCATCCGCACCATCTACCATGGTTCCGATCATATCATTGAGCGTCCTTCTTTCGGCAGAGGGAAGCCGTACAATGACTATGGTCAGGGATTCTATTGCACAGAAAACCTGGATATGGCGAAGGAATGGGGGGTCAGCAAGGACAGAAACGGGTTTGCCAACTGCTATTCTATCAATTGCGAAAGCCTCTCGATTCTGGATCTGAATTGTGCGGAATATTGTATCCTGCATTGGCTGTCCATTCTGCTTGAGAACCGGGAATTCGAAATCACCTCGCCGCTGGCCTTCCAGGCGAAAGCATATATTCTGGATGTGTTTCATATCGATTACTCACATGCGGACTGCATCATCGGTTATCGGGCAGATGACAGCTATTTCTCCTTCGCGATGGATTTCCTGAATGGTACGATTTCCTATCGCCAGCTGAATCACGCCATGCATCTTGGGAAACTCGGACAGCAGTTCGTGATCAAAAGCAGGAAAGCATTTGACCGGCTTGTTTTTACAGGCTACGAGGTCGCTACAAGTAAGGATTGGTATACCCGGAAGATGAACCGGGACCGAGCGGCACGACGACAATACTTCGACTTGGAGAAGAATCTCTTTCTTCCCAACGATCTGTTCATCACAGAAATACTCAAAGAGGAGATGAAACCGGATGATTCACGCCTACGATAGACTTTACCTCGAAAGTGCACGACGGGTGCTGGCACGGATGCTTGATTTCGCCGTCTACGAACTTCACCTGGACCTAAAGGATTTCTTCGATCTGTTTATTTCTTCCGGCGTGGCATCGGATTTTGAATGCGGGGATGTACGGACGCTGGTCGGATATTCTGGCGTGGAGCTGGCATATGTCGTTCTGGAGCGATGTGGCATGGAGCGGGAACGTATCCATGTGAAATACACACTGGACAGAAGTGAGGAGTACTGGACCGGATGGGCATTGGCCTACTATCAGTGGGAGACTTCGCTTTCTTTCTCCCGTATCACGGAGACGGTATCGATAGAAGAAATACGGGATATGTATGACCCGTATCACGAGATGGATATCCGACAGTTCGTCGATCATATGAATGAACTTATGAGGCTCCGGACATACATCTCCAACCTAAAGAGGATCCGTATGAACGCGGGACTCAGTCAGAGTCAGCTGGCACGTGAAAGCGGGGTTCCGCTTCGGACGATCCAGCAGTACGAACAGCGTCAGAAAAATATCAACAAAGCTCAGGCAGAGTATCTGCTGATGCTTGCTTCTTCTCTTTCCTGTAACCCCGAAGATCTTCTCGAGAAGATTTAGAACTGATTATAGATGAACTGGGAGGCGTCGTAGCCGAGGCCGTAGGCGCCGAAGACGACGATGACCAGAAGGAGAACCGTGAAGAGGACCCAGCGTGCGGGCATCGGGAGCTTCTTTCTGAGTTTGTCGCGTACGGAGCCGGAGCGGGCGATCATGCTGACGGTGAACATCAGGACGGTGCCGAGGGCAAGGATAACGTAATCCGCACGGCTGATCCCCAGCTGGAGAAGTGCTTCTCCAAAAAACTGATTCCAGTTCCATGTGGTGAACATGGTACCGAACATCTTAAACGTGAGCGGCACGTCGCGGTAGCAGTCGAAGAGACGGAGGGCGCTCATGAGAAGGATCGTGCGTCCGATCTGGAAAGACTTATAGACCGTGCTGCCATCCGTATTCACTTTCTTATGGAACTTCGCATAGAGGGGTTCGAGCTCCTGGGAGATCATGATGACCACGAAGTTTCCCAAGCCCCAGACGATGAAGTTCCAGCTGGCGCCGTGCCAGATACCGGTAGTGAACCAGACGACGAAAGACGCCAGGTACACCGGCACTCTCTTTCCCATCTTCTCGGGAAGGTGCTTGCGGCACCATTTACCGAGGCGGAGCATGGGACCGCAGACGGAGATCGGATAGAAGATGTAATCGGTGAACCATGTGCCCATGGTGATGTGCCATCTTCTCCAGTATTCGGCGATGTTCTTACTGAAGAACGGACGCTCGAAGTTCTCCTTCACCGGAATGCCGAGCATCTCGGCGATACCGATGGTGATGTCGATGCCGCCGGTGAAATCGGCGTAGAGCTCGAGGGCGTAGAACATCATGACGAGAAAGACGAACATGCCCTTATAGTTCTCGGGCGTGTCGATCATGGTATTCACGGCCGGAAGGATACGGTCGGCGATCACGAGTTTCTTAAAGTAGCCCCAGAGCACGCGCTGGAAGCCTCTCTCCACTACCCGTCCGGAGAAACTGTGCGGTGTGAAGAGCTCCTTGGAAAGATCGCCGTAGCGGCTGATCGGGCCCTGCACCAGCTGGGGGAAGAAACTGACGAACAGCGCGTATTTGAAGAAATTCTTCTGGGCTTCGTGGCGGTCGCGGTAGACGTCGATGACATATCCCACAGCCTGAAACGTATAGAACGAGATGCCCATCGGCAGGGCGATCGTCAGGAAGTTGATCCGTTTCGGTGCATGAAAAGCACGTAACACGCCGTTGATGTTATAGATGGTGAAGTTCGTGTATTTGACGACGGCGAGGATCAGGAGCGCCAGCGTGATGCCGATGGCCATGATGCAGCGGCGGCGCTTCTTCTGGGCTTCTTTATAGCGCTTCCGGGCTTCCTTGCCCGCCTGCCCATTCAGAACTTCTCCCGCCTTTTCGGCCGCCTTCATGTCGGCGATCGCTCGGTCGGACTGTGTCTTATTCTTCGAGATCAGGAGCCCGGCCACATACGTGATGACCGTGACGGCCAGGATATAAAAGAGGAATTTCCATCCTGCGAAGTAATAGAAAACATAGGACCCCAGCAGAAGGAGGGGCCACTTGCCCTTCTTCGGCATCACATAGTAGAGCGCCACAAGAAGGATCACAAATCCGATAAATTCGTAGGAAGTAAACAGCATACTCGTATTTCATCAGCCGCGCCGCTCTCCCCGAGGAAAAGAATCGGAAGAAAGGACGCGCGGCCTTTCTTCTTACTCGTCGTCCTCGAGTTTCTGGATCAGATTCCAGAGAGCCTGCGCCGAGTTAAAGTTCTCGGGGATCATGTACTCGGCAGAGATCGCCACGTCGAACTTATCCGCAATCTCTCCCACCAGAGAGATAATGTCAAAAGAATCGAGGACCTTACCGTCCACCAGATCCGTCGCTGTTTCATAGTCCACATCCGGGTGGATCTCTTTAAGAATTGCAATCAGTTCATCCATTTTCCAGCACCTCTCTCAGGTTCATTTCTCCGATATGATATCATTTTTCGATCATGGCTGCCAGCGCCACGCGGTCGGTCTTACCGTTACTCGTCAGCGGGATGCGAGGAAGCTTCCTCGTAACATTCGGCACCATATACCGCGGCAGGCTGTCCTTCAGCAGGACCTTCATCTCATTCTCTTCCTTATCGCCGCTATAGAAGAGCACGATCTTCCCCTTCTCCTTCTGGTACACGCAGGCCGCCCCGGTGATCCCGTCGATATTCTCCGCATTGACTTCGATCTCGCCAAGCTCGATGCGGTGTCCCATATGCTTGATCTGGAAGTCTTTCCGGGAGACGAACATCAGCTCGCCGCGCTCGTTATACCTTCCGATGTCACCGGTCCTGTAGATCAATTCCGGCCACGCGGTCTGAAGCGGATTTCTCGTGAAGGCTTCTTCGGTCTTCTCGGGGTTATTCATGTAGCCCAGTGTCAGCGAGGTGCCGCGGATACAGATCTCGCCCTGCTCGCCGCTTTCCTTCGTGACCTCGTGATCCTCCTCATCGAGGAGAAGAATATCCGTATTGTCGAAGGGGCGTCCGATCGGGATGGCGTCTCCTTCTTCGAAATCTCTGTCGACGCGGTAGTAGCAGCACATGCCGGTACCCTCTGTCGGGCCGTAAAGATTCGTAAATGTCGCCTCCGGAAGGGCTTCCCGCCACATCTTAAACTGCTTGATGGGGAAGACTTCCGAGCCGAATGCGATGGTTCTTAGGTATTTCGGTATCTCGGTCTTAAATGTATGGAAAGCCGAGATGATCGTCAGTGCCGATACGACCCAGCAGACCGTGTTGATCTCGTGTTCGTTCAGATACTCTACGAGTTTTAACGGCTGCATGAAGAGAGCCTTCGGTATGAAGTAGGTCGTCGCGCCATACCGTATCGTCGGGAAAAGCTCTTTAAAACAGGCGTCGAGATACAGAGGGGTCTGGTTTCCGAATACCGTTTCCGAACTGAATCCCAGTACTTCCGAGAGCTGGTCGATGTAGTCGTTCACGGCGCGGTGGCAGCCGACGACACCCTTCGGGATACCTGTGGAGCCCGAGGTAAATACGACGTACAGCGGGTCCGTGTCGATGGATCTTCTGAAGACTTCCTCCAGCTCTTCCGTATCGATATTCCCGGCGGCGGTCTCCTGTGCGCCCGGTCCTTCCAGGGAAGGCACGATCTCGGAATAGGAAACGATCTTCCCGGTAAATCCCAGTTCCTGCGCGACGGTCTTCGTGGACTCATCGCAGATCAGAAGCGGGGCTTTCACGTTCTCGAGGATCAGCTGGATACGGATCTGCGGCATCTCGGAATCGATCGGAACGTAATACGATCCGGCGCGGATAATGCCGAAGAAGGCCGCGACTTCCTCCGGAGACTTCTCCATGAATACGACGATCGGGCTTCTTCTTATTCCTTCTCTAAGGATATAGCTTCCGATGATGTCCACGGAGAGGCTGAGCTGCCGGAACGTCAGGCAGGAGTGCTCGCCGCAGAACGCCGCCTTATCCGGGAAGGCCATAGCCGTTTTCTTCAGATCCTGTAGGACATGGTTATGCATCTTCTATTCTTCCTCCAAGCATTCTCTTACACAGGCCTCGGCCAGAACGTCGATAATGTCGAAGTACCGCGCATCCAGTTTCAGGGCGTACTTCGCCTGGGACAGTTCCGTGCATCCGAGCACGATCGCCTCGGATCCCCTGTCGAAGAGGTCTTTCGCCACACGGCCGAAGGTTCCGACACCGATCATGCCGCCGGCTTTGACATCGTTATAGATCATGGACATGACGTCCTTCTGTCCTTTCTCATCCGGCCAGATACACGCGACGCCGTAATCGGAGAGGACTTCGTCGTAGATCCCTGCTTTCTTCGCGCCGTCTGTCGCCATCACGCCCAGTTTCCTGACATCGCAGATCCTGCAGAGCTCGGCCAGCTCACGGATCGGATGGATCACTGGGATGCCGATGCCTTCTTCCAGTTCCGAGTGAAAAGCATGCGCCGTGATGCATGGGATCGCGAGGATCTCGGCGCCCTGGTCACGAAGGCTCTTTCCGACTTCCACCATCTTCGGGAGCGGGTTCTCACTGCTTGTGCCAAGGAGATAGGCCGTACGGTCCGGGATCTGCGGAACCGACCCGATCCAGGTCTCGATATGCTCCTGATCGGAGTCTGCCGGGGTAAGCTCGATCACGCGGCGGTAAAGATCCGCCGTGGCCATTGGCCCCATTCCGCCGATAATGCCCAGTTTCTTCAAGTGTTCTTCCTCATTTCTTCCAATATTACGGGATCTGCACCTCGTAGAGCGACTTATCGTAGCTGTGGTAGCCGCGGTGCGTAGCCGAGTATTCCTCGACCTGGGCCTGCGTCCACATGAAGAAACGCGTGCCGTCTTCCTTCGTCAGCGCATCGCAGTGGTACCAGACGCCGTCGATCTTGACCGCATTCCAGAAATGCTGTGCATAGGTGATCGGATATCTTTCGATGACGAAATTCTCGATCCCTGCACGGGTATAGAGCGCATAGCACGTCATGGCGATGGTATAGCAGTCGCCCGAATGATTCTTCAATCCATCGTAGGCACCCTGCACCCAGCTGACTTTCTCGCCGTGGCTCTTATAAGTGACGGTCCAGTCGACCCAGTTAAAGATCGCTTCGACCTTCTGTTTCTCGGTCATGCTGTCGTTAATCAGCTGCGGCAGGAGCTGGTCGCAGAGCTCCCAGACATCTTCTTCGGTATACGGACGGTACACCACCGTGACCTTGATCTTCGATTCTGTCGTATTTCCGGCCTTATCCGTGGCCGTGTAGGTGACCTCGTAGACGCCTTCTTGGTTATTGTCTACCGCGGAGTTATCGACCGTGTAGGTGATCTCGCTGTCCGCATTATCCGTCACACTTACATGTTCCTTATACGAAATAGCTTCGCCGGTAATAATGCTGATGTCCTTCGTTCCGGAGATGACCGGTGCCTCCTCGTCCTTTTCGAGGATGATGTGGGAGGTAACGATCTGTTCGTTGCCGCCGAGGTCGATCAGCCGGATCTGCACGTCGCGTTCGCCCGGTTCCTCGAAATGCGGATCCTCCACGAATTCGGCCGTGATCGACGTCGCATCCGTAAGGCCGTCCAGCAGGTCTTCCGGGTTCTTCGGATAGCATGCGAATCCCTCATAGGTGATGCCTCTTGCCTGTGGCGGTGTGGTGTCAAGAAGGTGCAGGACGCTGTCGTAGCGTACCCCTTCCACGCTGAAGGAGATGGTGTAGTCTCCGGGCTCGTCCATCTTGATCGAGCTTAAGGGTGTCAGCAGAGCCGCGTTCTGCTCTCCGAATGCAAAAGCACTGGCGTCGGGCTGTTTCGCGCCGGCTTCGAGTGTGACTTCGGGATAGATGCCGATGACCTTCAGTTTCGTCGTCGCCTGGGCGATGTTTCCGCCGAGGTCGCGGCAGACCAGTGTCACATCCTGTTCGCCGACATGTTTGAAGTCCGGTTCTTTCTCAAAGGAAAGTGTGCACGCCGTCTGGTCTTCCATCGTGACCACGAAATCCTCGGGCAGGATCTCTTTACCGTACATCGTGGTCTTCGGTGAAGCGGACAGTACCGGCGAGAGCGTGTCCTTCACGATCAGGTGCGTATCGTAGGTCCGTTTTCCGAGCTGGACCGTGATCGGGTAGTCGCCCGGAACCGAGGTATCGTAATTGGATGTTCCGTACTTAAAGGCAGCGGTGTGTTTATCGTTCTTAAAACGCACGAAGTCCGAGGCGCTTACAGGTGTGCCGGCTTCCACCGTACACTCCTTATAGACGCGCTTCTCTCTATCGATGTAGATCCACAGCGCCGCGATCAGGCCGGCGACCACCGCCACCACGGCGACTGTCGTGATGATCCGGCGCTTCCAGGGACTTCTTTTCTTTTCGATTTTCACTGCTGTCTTCTTCATACTGTCTATACTATATCACGCGCGCGCGGTTTTTATTCACTTTTTCCCATCAATGTGGCAATTTTGTCATGTGCCCAGCCGGGCCCGATCATCTCGTACTCGGTGGTCGTTTTCTTCTCGACTTCGTCCTTGAAGATCCGCTCGACTTCTTCGTACACGCCTTCCGGGATCTCCGCCCAGAACTGCTTGCCGTCCTTACAGAAGATGGTGTATCCGTTCTTCCCGTTCTGCTTCTCGTACAGTGCCGCGATTCCCTCTACTTCCGGATGGGCTTTCTGGAACTGGGCGAAGATGAACGGTTTCGTCAGTTCCACATATCTATCGTCGAGCCCTTCGTCGAAGATCTTGATCTTCTCGACCAGCTGGATCAGGCTTCCTACCGCACGCATCTTACAGATCTTCGCCGCCTTCAGCATATCGGGCGACCAGTTCTTCTGCTGGGCATTAAGAGCTTCCAGTGCTTTTTCCGTATCTTCCGGAAGAAGATAGATCATCAGGGCCTTCTGCATATCGTCATACAGGCACGGGTAAAACACGGAGATCGTCTCGCCGCAGGACGGGCATACGCGGTGGAAGAAAGATCCGTCGAGGACCTTCGCCTTCTCATCCGGGTGAAGCGAAATATTTACGCAGGGCTGCAGGACCGCCTCCCATTCTTTCCCGCACTTGCCGCAGGTGATCGTAGCCTTCATGGGCTTATACTGTTCGTCCTTATTGGGAACGAGGCGGATCTTTCTGTCCTGCTCCTCTTCCTTCTTGCTGCTGTCCGGCTTTCTGTCTTCTGCCATTTCTTTCTTCTTCCCTTTCTTTTTCTGTCTCTTCTCAGCGGTTCTTCATCTTCGCACAGAATGCCGCGACACCGTTACAGATCTTCTGCTGGTAGTCCGGATCCGAGAGAAGATAGTCATCGTCGGCGTTACTCATGAAGCCCATCTCCAGAAGGAAGGACGGGACCTCACATGCCCAGTTCAGGCCGCTGTAGCGGGTACTGGCATCGCATCCTCTGTACTTCGATCCGGTAGATTCGGAAAGGCAGCTGCCGAGCCAGTCTCCCCATGTGACAACATAGTCGGAAAGACTTCCGCGGCTGCATACGAAGACGCCGATGCCCCGTGCCGAGGAGCTGTCGGATGCGTCGCAGTGAAGCCGCAGGAATACGTCTGCGTTGTTACTGACGGCCACCTCTGCCCGCTCGATATTCGTGATATTCACATCGTTGGTCGTCCGGGTCATGATGACCGTCGCGCCCATGGATTCGAGCACGTCGCGCATCCGAAGTCCGATCTCAAGGACCACTTCATATTCGGGACGGCCTGTGGCCACGCCGGTCGTTCCTGCCGATACACACGGCTTCGTTTCATCCGTCCAGGGCGCAACCTGTTCTTCGTTCGAGTTCGCATGACTCTGGTGTCCCGGATCGATCACGATGACCATCCCGGACAGATCGTACGATCCGCCCGAATTCGATGGTGCCTTCGTCTCTTCCGTTTCTTTAGATGTCTCCGGCACCGGAGTCGGCTCGGCCGTCGTTTCCTCGTTCGTTGCCTCGGTCGTTTCTTCCGTGGTCGCTTCGGTCGATTCTTCTGTCGTCTCGTCCGTGGTCGGTTCGGTGGTCTCTGACGTCGGATCCTCCGATGTCATATCCGGCGTTTCATCCGTCGGATCTTCGGACGGATCCTTATCCGGAGATACCCATTCGCTTCCGGAGATCAGGGCCGATCCCCGGCTCTGCTCCTTCGGCTCTTCCCCGGAAACATCCGTGTCCTCCACCTCGGTTTCCTGTGTTTTCCGCGGAGAACGCATGTCTTCCGACTTCTTTTCCGCTTTCTTCCATGGTCCGATGGTAAACATCAGGACAAGAGTCACGATCACCAGCACGCCTGTGACCGCGGACATGGCGGCAATCAGCTTATTGCTTGTTTTCATTACTTCACCTCGATCGAACGCTCTACGAACGACGATCCATCCGGGTTCTTGACGGTTATCGTGATCGGACCGGATTTCGCATTACTCAGATCGATACGGATCGGATCCACGCGGTCACTGTTGATGATGAACACCGTATCGTCCTGTAGCACATTTCCTCCGCCATCCGTTACGGTATAGGCGAATTGCATGAAGTTGTAGTACGAATAGGTCTCGAAGAAGAAATACACGAACGTATCATCCGGAGAGAGCTCATAGACCTCGTCATAGTAGCACTCCGGATCCATCGTCCACCACGAATCGTACAGCTCCGCCGTGTCCGCATCCACCGGGAAATCACTGTCTGCGTCAACGACATAGAAGTTCTGATACCAGAGATACTCGCCGTTGATATTGGTGATATTCAGTTCATACCTTCCAGGTTGGAGATCATCCGGTATTTCGTTCCATATGATCAGACCGCTTGAACCATCGGTGACGACCGAACTGCTTTCAAGAATCTGTACACCGTGTCCGTCATCGTAACCGAACGTGTAGAGAAGCGTCACCTGCTGTCCGAAATTACCCATCTCGACCGCGGCGGCGATAAAGGTATCTCCGACATGGTAGCCCGGGACAGCTTTACTGTTCTCGTCCACCATCTTCACGGAATATAAGTATACATCGGAAACCGGGATCTCTTCACCGTCCGCGTAGATCTGTATGCATCCTACGGAGATGATATTGCCTGCCGCATCGTAGACATAGCAAGTGATATATTCCTTCGGAAGAGGATTCGTCGGGTACCAGTTACAGTAGATTATGTCATCTCCGTTATCCAGATAGTACGTACCGGAAAACATCACATCGCCGCTTCCGTTCATATACTCGAAGGTGACAGTCTCTCCGTAGCAGCACTCCCATAACATGACCGAATACTGAACGAAGGTCGTCGACTGGTGATACCCTTCTACACGGTTGTAGTTCCCATCGTACCAGTCACTGGAGAACTCGGTCAGCGTTTTCACCTTCACGGTCGTCTCCGTAGGTGTCACTTTCAGATCCAGATCTTCCAGGAAGGAATATAGTTCCTCAGCGATCTGATCGACACTTCCCGCATCGATCATCCAGTCATCGTCCAGGACCAGATCCACCTCGAATTCCAGGTCGAGGTCCTTCGCCTTGTCAACGGCTTTCGCAATGTCCCGTACGGTGGCATCGCCGTCTATCTTTTTCTTCAGATCTTTTACATCGAAATACGAGAGTACGATGGTCGCCTCACCGCTCTCATCCTTCTCGTCCGTCGACACATTCTCTATGCTGTACGACAACCTCTTCCGTGCAGCCTCATAGACATCTTTCGCTTCAGAGTCTTCATACCCCTTCATGGCCGTAAGACCATCACTCTTTCCGTCGATCAGCTTGTCCATCTTCTCGTACTTGCCGTTCTTTAAGTAGGCGCAGAAATCATCCAGCATGGCTTCTGCCTTCTTATCTTCGCCCTTCGACTTCTTTTCTTTCTCCTTCGAAGTTTTGCACCCTCCAAAAAACATCGACATCGATACAGCTCCGGCTAAGGCCAAAGCCAGCCATCTTTTTTTGCTCATGGTGTTTCCTCCTTTTCTTCCTTATATTAGTTTGCGCCTTCCCGCGTCAAATGGCAAGTAAACTTATTGCTTTTGCATTAAGATCTGCTTAAGTTTTCGCGATTTCTTGTCAAAATCACTTTTAACGGTGGGGTGTCCTGTGTTATTATTGACATGGTTAGGAACTTCTTGGGTGGGAAGGAGCAGTTTTCTATTTCATGAAACTGTCGGAATTGACGCAATATAAGAACATCACCATACAGTGCCATGACAATCCGGATCCGGATGCGATCGCGTCAGGCTTCGCACTCTACCGGTATTTTAAGAGCCATCGCTGTAATGTGCGCCTGATCTACAGTGGCCGCACGAAGATCACGAAGGTCAATCTCACCATGATGATCGAGATGTTCCGTATCCCCATCGAGTATTGTGTATCCAACTTCGGTTCCTGTGATCTTCTGATCACCACCGACTGCCAGTACCGTTCCGGAAATGTCCGGTTCTTCCCCGCTCCGAAGGTCGCGGTCATCGACCACCACCAGTTCTGCGGGATCGATGTGGACTATTCCTACATCCAGCCGAACGTCGGCTCCTGCTGTACACTGGTCTGGCAGCTTTTCCGTAACGAAGGCATCGACATCAATAAGGATCCGATCTGTGCGACGGCTCTGTACTATGGTCTCTACTGCGATACGAACCAGTTCTCCGAGATCTACCACCCGCTCGACAGAGATATGCGCGATGCGCTGGCCTTCGACCAGGCGGCCCTCGTTCGTCTTTCCAACTCGAACCTTTCTCTTAGCGAACTGTCCATTGCCGCCCAGGCGATGAACGACTTTACCTTCGACAGCGAACTGCGGCTCGCCCTCGTTCAGGTCCAGCCCTGTGACCCGAATATCCTCGGTCTCATCAGTGACTTCCTGATCCAGGTAGACCGCGTAGATATCTGTATTGCTTTTAACGAAACGTATACGGGCTATAAGCTCTCGATCCGAAGCTGTATTAAGGAGACGAAAGCCAGCGAACTTGCCGAGTACATCACCGAGGATGTCGGTTTCGGCGGCGGCCACAGGAACAAGGCCGGTGGTTTCATCGGCAAGGACGAATATGCCGCGAAGTATAAGACGCTGCGCATTATGCAGTTCCTTAGACAGAAGCTCATGAAGTATTCCGGCGAGTGCACGATCCTTCGTGCCGGTGTCGATAAGATCAGCACCGAAGGTCTCGAGAGATTCCGTAAGAAGAGGATCCCTGTCGGTGTTGTCTTCTGTAAGGACTTCGTTACGAATAACACCCCGCTTCTCGTCCGTACTCTTGAGCGAGATATCGATATCAATGCTAATGCGGATACGTGCATCATGGTGGGTGTGTCCGGCGATATCGTTCCGATCACGATGGATAAGTTCAGAGAGACCTACGACATGTGCAGTGCGAAGTCCAAGGTATCTTCTGAGTATCGTCCGACCATTAAGAATCTCCGCTCCGGCGAGACCTTCGACCTGGTCGACCATATCCGCTCCTGTATCACGAAGGGCTCTGAATACGTCTACATGAAGCCGATCACCAGTTCCGTGAAGATCTTCACCGTCTGGGATGCCAATAACTATGTCCGCGGTACCGAGGGCGACTATATCGCCATCCGCGAGAATGATCTGTCCGACTTCTACATCGTCGAGAAGGATCTTTTCGATAAGGTATACGAACCGGCGGATTGATTTCCTGCCCTCTCTGACTTCACAGCTTCCCCTATCCGCCCTCTTGGCATGCGCTTTTGATCCTTTCCATCCTCTTTGCTTGCATGATCGCCCTTATACAGGATATAATAGCGGGGTGAAAGAGAGGAATTGGGAATATGAATCTGAATAAAAAAACTTTAATCGCCATATGCGCTGCGGCTGGCGTGATCCTGATCATCGCGCTCGTTCTTGTCCTGCGCGGATGTTCCGGCAAGGATAACACGGATACCAGCGTGCCCGGCATCACAATGACTGACCATGATGGCAAGGTCGTAACGGACGCATCGGGAAATCCTATCCTGATCACCGGCTACGAGGCAACAGCTGTAGATGCGCCGAGCGAGTCTCCGTCTACTGATCCTTCCACAACCACGACATCCGGATCCAGTGAAGCCACCACAACGACTACCGCGGGTACGTCTGCGACTTCCGGCACGGCCACA
>JAEEIT010000135.1 GCA_016281535.1 Clostridia bacterium
CGATGCAGATCACCCTTCAGAACTTCGCCGCCATCATCTCCATCGGTATCCAGAGCGAGAGGCTGGATGAAGTGCTGTCCCATGAGATCCAGACCGGATCCGATACGATGACGAATACCGGATACGATATTACTTTCGATCATGTGGGATTTCAGTATTCTGATGATACGACAGTCCTGAAAGATGTCAGCTTCACCGCGAAGCAAGGGGAAGTGACTGCCTTGATCGGCCCTTCCGGCGGCGGAAAAACGACGATCTCCCGTCTGGCTGCCCGTTTCTGGGATCCGACAGAAGGACGGATCACCCTCGGCGGCACAGACATTTCCGGGATCGATCCGGAGACGCTACTTCAGAAGTACTCCATCGTATTCCAGGATGTCACACTGTTTAACAACAGCGTGATGGAGAATATCCGCGTCGGCAGAGCCGGTGCGACGGATGAGGAAGTCATGGAAGCGGCTAAAATGGCGAACTGTGAAGAATTCGTATCCCTTCTGCCGGAGGGGTATAAGACCCGTATCGGTGAGAACGGAAGTGAACTGTCCGGCGGCGAACGCCAGAGGATCTCGATCGCCAGAGCTTTTCTCAAGGACGCACCGATCATACTCCTGGATGAAGCGACTGCTTCCCTGGATGCGGAGAATGAGACGGTGATCCAAGAGGCACTCTCCCGACTCATACGGAACAAGACCGTCATGATCATTGCCC
Source organism: Clostridia bacterium (assembly GCA_016281535.1). Classification (GTDB taxonomy): domain Bacteria; phylum Bacillota; class Clostridia; order Saccharofermentanales; family Saccharofermentanaceae; genus Scatonaster. The sequence goes on from JAEEIT010000135.1 coordinate 709, forward strand.
ACCGTATGCGCACGATCGCGAATGCGGACCACATCGTAGTGCTGCGTGACGGTGTCGTGGCCGAGCAGGGAGCACCGGATGAACTGATGGAGAAGGACAGCATCTACCGGCATATGACCGAACAGCAGATGCTCTCACAGAACTGGAAGATGGAATAAATGAACGGAAGAAAGAAAATGATCGACTCGGAAGAGTTATTCCGGTATATGAACGGTGCGGCCGGTTTCCCGAAGGAGATCGGCACGGCCAGCATCCAGAAGGAGAGATCCAGAAGTGATGTTCTCTATTACCGCTGGGACCTGTCCTTCACTGCGGATACGGCCGCGAGGAAACAGGGCAACGCCGGGAACGATGAGGTACAGATCATCTTTAATCTCACTCAGGATATCAAGTGGCAGGTGGGAGAGGATCCCGCCTCGCCCCGTTTCCAGAAGGTGGTCATGAAGCGCGGAGAAGTATGTATCTACAGAAATGACGACATCGGTACCTCCATGTTCTACCCGAGTGGAAGACATTACCGGTTCCGGAGCCTGCAGATGACGACGGAGCGGTTCGGGGAACTGCTGCGGATGCTTTTCCCGGAGGAGGAAGCGGAGAGAATCAGGAAGATGGTCTTCTCGAAAGTGGAGAAGACGAAGATCACGCCGGAGATGTTCCGTATCCTTTCGGAGATCGACAGTGCGGACAGATATGCCGAGTTTAAAGGCGTCTATCTGGAGACGAAGATGATCGAGCTTACGGCGCAGGTCCTGTTCGGGATCGTCAACGGAGAACAGGCGGCACGTCCGAATCCGGCGATGCATATCGATCCCCAGGACCGGCTTTCCATCGAGCAGCTCCGGGAGAGGATCCAGCTCGTTCCCTACGAAGACTACGATGCACCGCGGGTGGCATCATCGATGGCGATGAGCCTGTCGAAACTGAACCGGCTGTTCCGGAGGATGTACGATACGTCTCTTCATGCCTATGTGCAGGAGATGCGGCTGGAATATGCCGCCGCTCTTCTTATCCGGGAAGATCTGAGCATATCCGAGACGGCGGTCCGCTCCGGGTATAACAATATGAGTTATTTCTCGAAGGCGTTCCGGGAACGGTTCGGAATGTCACCGAAGGAATATCGTGAGCGAAAAGTGTTAGAAAACGGTTCGTAATTGGTGGAAGCATTTTCCATGAGGAGTATAATCCACATGGTTAGCGAAGGCTAACTATGTGGATTTTTCTTAAGGAAAGGACGAGCTTATGTTTAAGAAAGTTGCTCCCTATATCGGCAAATACAGGAAGTACACGATATGGGCCGTGATCTGTATGACGATCGGCATTATCGCGAATGTGCTTCCTTATTTCTTCATGTATCAGATCCTCTCTCCATTGACACGGGGGGAGACGGTCGATATCTCATTTATCCTGTGGCGGGTACTGGCGATCGTGATCTGTAAGATCCTCTTCGCGATCCTGTATACGCAGGGCCTGTCATTCTCCCACTACAGTGCCTATCACACACTGAAGAACCTGCGTGTCTCCCTTCAGGGGAAGCTGGAGAAGCAGCCTCTCGGTCATATCCAGGACATGGGTACCGGACAGATCAAGAAAGTGTTCACCGATGACATCGATCAGGTCGAACTGCTTCTTGCCCATGCCATACCGGAGGGCATCGCGAATGTGGCGATCCCGGTTCTGATCCTTATCCTGATGTTCGTCTCGGACTGGCGATTAGGCCTTCTTTCCCTCGTTCCGCTTATCGTCGGGTTGCTTGCCATGGGAATGATGATGAAGGCCGGCATGACGATGATGAACGACTACTATGCTTCGGCAACGAAAATGAACAACACGATCATCGAATACGTCAATGGTATGGAAGTCGTGAAAGTATTTAATAAAGACGGTGACTCCTACAAGCGCTTCGGCGAAGTCGTCCGAAGTTACCGGGACTTTACCCTCGCCTGGTATAAGGTCTGCTGGCCGTGGATGGCGGTATATGCCAGTGTGCTTCCGTGTCTGGCGCTTCTGATCCTGCCCTTCGGCTCACTCATGGTGCTCCATGAGGTAATCGCACTGGACAGACTGATACTGGTGCTCTGTATGTCCTTTGCCGTCGGTCCCTCCGTGTTAAAAGCACTGAACTTCGCGGGGAAGTTCCCTCAGTTGAACTATAAGATCGACGCGCTGGAGAAGATGATGTCTTTCCCGCCGCTTCAGGAAGGAACTTCCGGCTTTTGCGGAAACAGTTCGGATGTGGTATTCGAAGATGTTCACTTCGGCTACGACGAGAAGGAAGTCCTCCACGGTGTCTCGCTTTCCCTGAAGCAGGGGACGACCACCGCGCTGGTCGGGGAATCCGGTTCCGGAAAGTCCACACTGGCGAAGCTTCTGGTCCACTACTACGACCTTTCTTCCGGAAAGATCTCCATCGGAGGACAGGATATTACGGATATGTCCCTTCGGTCATTGAACGATCAGGTCGCCTTTGTTTCTCAGGAGCAGTTCCTGTTTAACACATCCCTATATGAGAATATCCATATCGGAAATCCGGATGCAAGCAGGGAGGAAGTACTCGAAGCGGCATCAAGGGCGCAGTGTGATGAATTTCTGGAAAGACTTCCGAATGGTATCGAGACGTTGGCCGGAGATGGCGGGAAGCAGTTATCCGGTGGCGAGCGCCAGCGTATCTCACTGGCGAGAGCGATCCTGAAAGATGCACCGATCATCGTACTGGATGAAGCGACGGCATTTATGGATCCGGAGAATGAAGAGAAGATGAACCGGGCCATCGACGAGATCATGAAAGACAAGACCGTCCTGGTCATCGCGCATCGTCTGTCTACGATCAAGAATGCGGATGCGATCTGCGTGATGAAAGACGGAAAATGCATCGCTTCCGACAGACATGAGGCACTTCTTATTTCGTGTCCGGAATATAAGAACCTGTGGGATGCTTCGGTAAGTGCCAGCACATGGAGAATCAAGGAGGAAAAGAACGTATGATTAAGATCATGCATCGACTGATCCGCATGACGGGAAAGTATAAGAAAGCGATCCGTGCATCCTATATCTCTTCTTTTTTCAAGGGATGCCTGATGAAAATGCCATTGATGCTGAGTTTTCTGATGATCAAGTATTTTATGGAAGGAACCATGGATAAGAAGACATGTCTGCTTCTGGGGCTTGCCCTGATCGTAAGTGTGATCCTTCAGACCGTACTTGAACATGTGACGAATGTCCTTCAGTCCGCTGCGGGATATAAAGTATTCGCAGACATGCGTATCCGCCTGGGTGATCATCTAAGAAAACTTCCCATGGGGTATTTTACAGAAGGGAATATCGGTAAGATCAGCTCGATCCTTTCCACCGATATGGTGTTTATCGAAGAAAACTGCATGGGGGTCCTGTCGGAGCTGGTATCCTTTATCATCTCGCAGGCACTGATGATCCTCATGATGTTCTTCATGGACTTCCGACTGGGCATTACTTCTCTTCTGGTCGTGATGGTATTCGTCGTCGTCGGAAATCTGATGCTCCGGCATACTATGGATCACTCCAGAAAGAAACAGGAATACAGTGAATCCCTGGCGAAGGAAGTACTGGATTTCGCAGAAGGGATCGGCATCATTAAGACCTATAATCTTCTCGGTGAGAACTCGAAGAAACTGACGGATGAATTCGAGAAGAACTGTGAAGAGAGCATCGCATTTGAAGTGGACTATACGCCATGGTCCAGAGCCCTGCACCTGACCTACGGGATCGGTACCGCTGTGGTGCTTCTTCTGTGTACATATTTGTTCCATGAGGGGATGATCTCGGATGTGTATATGGTCGGTATGGCGCTGTTCCTCTTCGACCTTTTTAATGCGGTCAAGAGTTACTATTCCCAGATGGCAAGGCTTACGGTGACCTCGGCAAGTCTTGACCGTATCGAAGCCATCTTCTCGGAGAAAGAAATGCCGGATAGCGGAAAAGAAAGACTCCCTGAGGCATCTGCTCTGAGCGGAAGTGAGGCGGCGATCGAATATGAGGACGTTACCTTCGGCTATACGGAGAAAGACGTACTCAAGCACGTATCCTTCCAGGTCGCTCCCGGTGAGATGTGCGCACTGGTAGGACCGTCCGGCGGCGGGAAATCCACGATCGCCTCTCTTCTGGCGCGTTTCTGGGATGTACAGAGCGGAAGGATCCTTGTGAACGGCAAAGATATCCGAAGTGTGCCCATGGGGCAGCTTATGGATCACATCAGTATGGTGTTCCAGCGCGTGTACCTGTTCCAGGACACGGTCTACAATAATATCGCGATGGCACGTCCGGAAGCTTCGGAAGAGGAAGTGTACGAAGCCGCCCGTAAAGCACGCTGCTATGACTTTATCATGGCCCTTCCGGACGGATTCGGTACCGTGATCGGAGAAGGCGGAGCCTCCCTTTCGGGAGGAGAGAAGCAGCGTATCTCTATCGCAAGATGTATCCTGAAAGATGCGCCGATCGTCATTCTGGATGAGGCGACAGCCAGCGTGGATGCGGATAATGAACGGGCGATCCAGGAGGCCATTTCGGAACTGTGCCGGAATAAGACCCTTCTGGTCATTGCCCACCGACTGAAGACGATCAAAGACGCGGATCAGATCCTGGTCGTGTCTGACGGGAATATCATCGAACGTGGAAGTCATGCGGAACTGATCGAGAAAGACGGCACCTATGCACGTATGGTCAAGCTCCAATCCGGAGCCTGACCTTCGTGCAATCTGACGAATTGCTGAACATTTCGAAAAAAATGTTCACTAACTACTGGATTTCTTCTCTGAAATACTATATTATTGGTTAGCAAAAGCTAACCTAACTGTTATCAGAGGTTAGCATATGATAACTAATGGAAGCTGAGGGGTTTATATGAACAGTAGTAAATTGCAGGCAAAAGATTTTATCACAATAGGTATTTTTACCGCACTTCTGATCGTGGTGGAGTTCCTGTGCGGGATGCTCGGGTACATCCATCCGTACATCGTAGCGTCGTATGTGATCCTGATCCCGATCGTAGGATCGATCCCGATGATGCTCTTCTATACGAAGGTCGAAAAGTTCGGCATGATCTCGATCATGTCGGTCCTTCTTGCGATCATCATGTTCGTACTGGGCATGGGATATCTGGGGGCACCGCTGATCATCGCAGCCGGCGTGGCCGCCGATCTGATCGCCAGATCCGGAAAATATAAGAGCTTCAAGAAAACGATCCTGAGCCATGGGGTATTCTGCCTCTGGATCTGTGCGAACTATTTCCCGGTGATCGTGACGGCCGATTCCTATCGCGAGGATCTGATCAAAGAAGGGTATTCGACGGAATACTGCGATAATCTGTTCCGTGCCATTAACAGCAAGACCATTTCTGTACTTCTGATCCTTTGCTTCGTCTTCGGCTGTATCGGTGCGGTGATCGGAAAGAAGGTCGTGAAGAAGCATTTCGAGAAGGCAGGCATCGTGTAATGAGGATAACACTGGATCCCCGCACGAAACTCTTCATGGTCCTGATCGTATCGATGGTGGTCCTGATGCCGGCGACCACACCGCTCCTTTGGGGAATACGGATATGTATGACCATGATCCCAATACTGCTTCTTCTGTCAGAGAAGCGGTATGCCAGTGCGATCCGTTTCCTGATCTTTTATGGCGTGGCGCTGATCCTTACCTTCTTTTTCCTGTCGAAGGAATCGCAGGGAATCCTCTCAGCCATTCTGATCGGCTACTGCGGGATCGTGGTGCAGTTCATGCCGGGGATCATTACAGCCTGGTACTGTGTCCGTACCACGAAGATCGGTGAATTTATGTCGGCGATGCAGAAGATGCATATACCGGATGGAATCGCGATCTCGCTGGCAGTGGTGATGCGTTTCTTCCCGACGATTAAAGAAGAGTACGGATCGATCCGGGATGCCATGAAGATGCGGGGGATCATGTTCGGCGGAGGAAATGCGCTGAGAATGGTCGAGTTCCGCATGATCCCGCTTCTTTTCTCATGCGTCAATATCGGAGATGAGCTCTCGGCGGCGGCTATTACACGCGGCCTGGGCGGAAAGGTGAGGAGGACCAGCGTTGTGGAACTGAAGCTTCATGCGCAGGATGTGATCCTGATGATGCTGTTTACGGCGGCGCTTCTGGTCTTCGTTTTCTTTAAGTATTTCAGATGAACGAATATTCAGCAGTTAATGAAATAAAGGAGCAGACCGACGGGTCAGAAACTATGGAGAAATCCCGTCCGGTCATCGAGATCCGGAATGTTTCCTTCCGGTATAAGGGCAGTTCGGAAGGGCTTCTCTCAGACGTGTCGCTCTCTTTTCAGGAAGGGGAGACGGTGCTTCTGTGCGGAGCTTCCGGATGCGGGAAGACAACGATCCTGCGTCTCATTAACGGACTGATCCCGCATTACTATTCCGGGGAGATGACGGGCGATGTCATCGTGGACGGAAGAAATATCCGGGAGACGGAGCTTCACGATCTGGCCGGGACGGTGGGCACGGTGTTCCAGAATCCCAGATCCCAGTTCTTCTCTGTCGATACCGATGGTGAGATCGTATTCGGACCGGAGAATATCGGTCTTTCTCCGAAGGAGATCCTCAGAAGGAAAGACCTGGTCGTCTCGGAGATGCGGATCGGAACACTTCTTGACCGCTCGCTCTTCGAACTGTCCGGCGGGGAGAAACAGAAGATCGCCTGTGCTTCTGTATCGGCCCTTCTTCCGAAGATCATCCTTCTGGACGAACCGTCATCGAATCTGGACTGGAATGCGATCTCCGATCTTCGGGAATCCATCCGAAGGTGGAAAGAACAGGGGAAAACGATCCTTATCTCGGAGCACCGGCTGTGGTATGTGAAAGACCTGATCGACCGGGTCCTCTATCTTTCAGACGGAGATGTGAAGCAGGAGTGGAACGGCGAAGCATTCCGTAATCTTTCGGAGGAGAAGGTCGCCGAACTGAAACTCCGTCCGATCACACTGGAAGAAAAGTATATCCGTGCTTTTACCGATGAAAAAGGCGCGATTACGGCAAGTAAGAAGTCTGAGGCAAGGAACTGCCGATTCGATACGGACAAGGCGGAAAACGGTCCCTCGGGCAAGAAGGTGATCCTTTCGGAATTCTGTTTCTCTTATGACAGGAAGAGAAGTGGAGGACACCTTCGTAAGTGTCTGAAGAACGGGACGATAGGAGAATGCGACGGACTTCAGTTATGCATCCCGAATCTGGTCCTGCCGGAAGGGAAGGTGATCGGCGTCATCGGAAGAAACGGCACGGGCAAGTCCACGTTCCTGCGCTGTGTATGCGGACTTGAGAAACGATGCCCGGGTGTGATCACCGTCGACGGGAAAGCCTATAAAGGGAAAGAAAGGCTGAAACTGACGTACATGGTCATGCAGGATGTGAACCATCAGCTCTTCACCGACAGCGTGAAAGCAGAAGTCCTTCTTTCCATGGAGAAAGAAGATGAGAAGCGCTGCGATGAGATCCTTTCGAATCTGGGACTTCTTCCCTATAAGGACAAGCACCCGATGGCGCTGTCCGGCGGGCAGAAGCAGCGGGTGGCGATCGCCTCGGCCATCGCAGCCGGCGCGAAGATCCTTCTGTTCGACGAGCCGACTTCCGGTCTGGATTATGCCCACATGAAGCAGGTGGGACAGATGCTCCAGAATCTGGCAAGAACGGGAAGTACGGTCCTGGTCAGTACCCATGATCCGGAGCTTCTGGCGCTATGCTGTGACGAGGTCATCCACATCGAGAGCGGACGTGTCCTGTGATGTTTCCGGTATGCTTACCGAGAAGGAGCAGAGTATCTGCAGGGAACAGGTCTTCGGGTCACTCCGTGACTTCCGAGATCTTCTTCAGCTGGAAGTTACGGATGACGACCTTCTTCTCGTCTATCTCCACAAGTTCGAAGGAATACTCGTAGAGCGCGTCCTTCTCCAGTTGATAGTAGAACGAAGCGGATTCATCCTTGATGTTGGAATTGGCACGAATCTTGATCGTGCATGCACCTGTTTCTTCGAAATTCGTGTAGTAGCCGTGATGTACGCCCGTTGTGGAGGCCGAATAGAGTTCACGGAAATCTTCGGCATCTTCCGTAAGAACGCTCAGGATCGCCGAACTGAACCTGTTTTCCGAAACGTCGGTGGTGAACACGATTTCACGGTCATTTCCGGGTACTGCGTGATCGGTCATGTCCATCGTATACGGGAGGACCTCATCACAGGGCGTGGCGAATCCGGGGCCGTAGATACTGAAATCACTGACGACTACATGCTGTGTATCCAGTTTATCCACAACGAACGAATAGGGATAGTATTCGCCGCCCTCCAGGAAGGTGATGTAGTCGATATATTCGTCCTGCTTACTGGAGTTCACCTTAAAACGCAGCCGGTACCAGCCGGTGGGCTCGGTGATCAGAAGTGCGCCGGATTTGTTGCCGGTAGAGGCGGTCGAATATAGCGTGCAACAGTATTCCCGGGTGGCAAGACTGATGAGCTGGATCTCAATACTGCTGAAAGAATTGCCCTTCATGTCGGTAGTGAACTCCGTGGCATTCTGTAAGACACCGAGTTCTTCCACGTAGAGGTATGGATCCGTGATGGGCCTGATGTTGGAAGTGGCCTCAGATATATCGCTCTGCAGGAAATGTGCTCTCTGCACGGTGAGGGGATACAGTTTCCGGGATCCATCGTATTCGACCACCAGAAGATATGCGTGCTTGAGATCTGTCTTCGTGTCGATCATGGCACTGTAGGTATCGAAGGAATCTTTCTGAAGGTCAAGGATCCTTCCGTCGGCCAGCAGATAGAGGTACTGGGCGGAACGGAAGCCGTCATCGTACATATAGACCTTCTCCAGATCCGTATACTCGAGAACATACAGGTTCCGCTCCTCCATAGGAACGGCCGAAGCAAGCACCTCGTCCAGCTGCTCTTCCACAGGTGTTTCTTCGCGGGCATCCACAAGTGGCGGATTCCAGTCGGCTGCACGCATCCTGGTGCGGTTATAATACGTATCGGTGAAAGTATACTCCGCAGCCTCGAAGATCACGATATCCGGGTCGAAGGCATTCACATAGTAATCCAGATCGATCACGTTCTGGTAGCTGTGCACGCCGATGTATTCGCTTGCGCGGTCGGCGAAGAACTGCGTGCCGCGGTTATAGTAGCTGCCCTGGAACATAAGGAGACGCGGAAGAGACTTCGCTCCTTCCGAGTCACTGGTGTAGTAGTGGAAATGCTTGTAACTCGGGTTGAGGTCCAGCCCATCCGAATAGGCAGTGCTGAGATCTGTCCAGGTCTCTTTTAGTGTGAATTTCGGCACCGTTTCATTGATCTCGAAGTGGGAGACAGGAAGATATTGGGCCACTTCCGTGCTGATGGTGAACTCATCCTTCGAGAGCTCCGTGATCTCCGGGAAGTCTTCGTGGATCCGGCTGAGGATGTGATTCGTTGCATAGAAGGAGCCGAGGTCGTTCCAGTGACCGGCATCGTACTTGACATTAAAGACCTGCTCCGACTTGCTCTTCTCCATGAGAAGAGACTTGTTGTCGATGTAGTGCACGCCCAATTCATCCATATAGCCCAGCATCTCCTCGACCCAGGAATCGTCGTAGTTTACGCCGTCAGGCAGATACTGCCTCATGACGGATGTCTTCTCCGGTTCGAAGGCGAAGTAGAAACGGATACCGCGGGCTTCGCAATAGTCCTGCATCGCCTTGACGAATTCTGCGAAGGTCCTGTGGTAATCGCCGTATCGGATCACGTTATGCATCCCGAAGAAGATGTAGCCGTCTTTACCATTTTCATAAAGAGGATGGGAAAGATCGCCTGCCACCGTATCGTTGATCTTAGCATAGGCGGTGATCATCTCGTCGCGGAAACCGATACGGTCTTTCAGATAGGTCTCGAACTTCGGGCGGAAGTCCTTCTTACCGAAATCAGGTGCATACGCCAGGGTACGGTTGTCGGTCTCAGATACCGAATAAGGTTTGGTATTCATGAAGAACAGTGGAATCAGCAGTATCCCGAGGAATAGAACTATGTAGAGGTAATCGATTACTTTTCTCATTTTCTTCTCCTTAGAACTGCATGTAGATGAACGGGCTGTAACTGGAATTGACAAGGAACAGGATGTCGAGGATAAGAAGCGCCAGGAGAAGTACATACTTGATCCAGACGAGATAAGGTTTGCTGAAGAACTCCTGGATCTTCTTCTTCAGGGATTCCCGTTTGTCAAGAAGACCGAGAAGGGATCCGAGACCGGCTATGAGGAGGACTGTTATGATCTTCCTGCTTCCGAAGTATCTCCAGGTGAAGTCCACGGATTCCTTCGTGTGGGTAAAGAGCGCCTGATAGATGGATCCGGCCGACTCGATGTCCGGAGACATGAACAGGATCCATGCCAGAAAAACGAAGAACATGGTGAAGAACCATTTGATCACAGATGGGATCTTCTTATACCAGGTCTTGTCTTTCACCGCACGCTCCAGGATGATGATGAGGCCGTGAGCAAGCCCCCAGAGAATGAAGGTATAGTTCGCCCCATGCCAGATGCCGGTAAGAAGAAAAACGATGAACAGGTTCACGTAAACGTTGCCGGTCCGGTTCCCGCCCAGCGGAATGTACACATATTCACGGAACCATGTACCGAGTGAGATATGCCATCTGCGCCAGAATTCAGTGATCGAAGTGGAAATATACGGGAAATTGAAGTTCTCTTTCAGGTTGAAACCGAACAGGTCGCTAAGTCCGATGGCGATATCCGAGTAGCCGGAGAAGTCATAGTAAATCTCGAAGAAATAAGCGATGGCGATCAGCCAGTTCGTGCCTCTGTCTATGCCATTCGGTGCCATGGAATGGATAAAGGCAATGTGTGCACCCAGCGTATCCGCGATCAGAAGCTTCTTGGCAAACCCGATGATGATGCGGCTGAGTCCGGAACTTAATTTCTCCACGCTGTAGCGAGTGTGCTTCATTTCTTCCTGGAAATCTTTCCACAGAACGATCGGTCCGGAGACGAACTTCGGAAAGAAGGAAAGATACAGCGCGGCATCCGGTAAAGAGCCCGGCGTGGCATTGCCTCTGTAAATATCCACAATATAGGAAATGCCGGAGAAGGTAATGAAGGAGATGCCGGCAATACTAATGAGCTCGGTATAGGTGATCTTCCAGATCTTAAAACCGTTCCACCAGGCAAGGATCGCGGGGAAGTATTTACTGTAAGCCAGCACGAAGACCAGAGAAGATACGGCGACGATCATCCATTTCTTCTTGTTCCGGGCATCGGTACGGGCGGTATAGACCAGCTGCCCCAGAAGATAAACGAAGAGGATGAAGAGGATCAGAACCAGAAGAGATTCGGGACTGTAATAGATGAAGATGCCGAGGCTGAGGATAAGTATGAGGATGTTCTTCAGTTTCTCGCTCTTCAGCCATTTCAGCGCAAGGGAAAAAATGACAGTTACAGGCAGAAGAACAAACACAAAGGTCAGTTCAGTAAAGGACATGATCTACTTACTCCTCCATCTTTACGATATCCACTATCTTTTTTCCCGTGAAAGGAAAAAACCACCCCTGGCATATCCTGCGGCTTGATTATGGAAACCAGATACAGTTTCCATATAGAAAAGAAGCCGCCACTTTCACGAACAGAGAAATTATATCAAGAAGCGCACAAATAAGATATAAAATATTTTGACGAAAAATCTCTGTTCTTTGCAAAGAATATGATGTAATATGTTCTAAAAAATTCTTCGCAAGGAAGGCATATACATGATACGGGAAGCAGGAAAAGATGACCTGGAGCAGATGCTCGAGCTGTATCTTCATCTACACGAGGAAAGTATTCCGGAACACGATGCACATCTACAGGATGTCTGGGAACAGATCATGGCGGATAAGAATTACCACGTCATCGTCTGTGAGATCGACGGGAAGATCGTGTCGTCCTGCTGCTGCATCATTATTCCGAACCTGACCCATAATGTGCGTCCCTTCGCACTGGTGGAATATGTGGTGACCCATGAGGATTACCGTGGACGAGGATACGCCAGTTCCTGCCTTGCGAAAGCCAAGGAGATCGCGGTCTCGGAGAACTGCTATAAGATCATGCTGATGACCGGATCGAAGAAAGAATCAACGCTGAATTTCTATAGAAATGCCGGATACAGCAGCGACGATAAGACCGGATTTAACCAGAAACTGTGAGGTGCGGGAATTATGACACTGAACCAGTTAAAATATGTGATTGCCCTGTCGGAGGAGAACTCCATCAATGAGGCGGCGAAGAAGCTGTTCATCTCCCAGCCGGCACTGACGTCGGCTCTGAAATCCCTCGAGGAGGAGGTCGGCTTCGACATCTTCCTTCGGACGAAGAGCGGTATCTCTCTAACCGTGAAGGGAAGCGAGTTTCTGGGATATGCCAAGTCGGTCATCGAGCAGTACGATATCCTGGATGCGAAGTATATCTCGGGCACCAGTGCCAAACAGACCTTCCACGTATCCATGCAGCACTACACCTTCGCGGTCAATGCTTTTGTAGAAGTCATTAAAGAATACGGCATGGATAATTTCGAATTCGAGATCCACGAGACGAAGACCCATGAGGTCATCGATAACGTCAAGAACCAGAAAAGCGAGATCGGCGTGCTGTATTTAAATGACTTTAACCGGGCGGTGCTCATGAAGATCTTTAATGAAGCGGGACTGGAGTTCACACCGCTTTTTGACTGCGGGATCTACGCCTATATGAGTAAGAGCAATCCGCTCTCGAAGAGAAAACTCATCACTATGGAAGACCTCGATGACTATCCGTGCCTGGTCTTCGCGCAGGGAGATTATAACTCGTTCTACTATGCGGAAGAGGTCATGAGTACTTACGAATATAAGCGGATCGTCCGTGCCAACGACCGTGCCACCCTTCTGAACCTGATGGTCGGCATCAACGGCTACACCCTCTGCTCGGGCATTATCTGCGAGGACTTAAACGGTACGGATTACTGCGCGGTCAAGCTCAAGACGAAGGAGACCATGACGATCGGATATATCTCCAGAAAATCGGCCGTCCTGAGTGAACTGGCGGTGAAGTATGTGGCCGAACTGGCCAAGTATAAAGAAAACGTGCTGAAGTGACTTCCGTTATAGATTCAAGTTATAACCGCTGATACGAAAAGGCGATTATTCAAAAAACTGTTCAGATGTTATAGTCCTATACAAAAGAACTCCGAGACTTATCCATCACTCGGAGAAATGGGAAAACTGGAGAAAACACATATGAACAGAGGAATCAATACCCGATGTTTACATTTAGAGGAAACAGAAGGGAAAACAGAAAACTACGGATCGCTTAGTTTCCCGATCTATCAGACGGCGACATATGCGCACCCGGGTGTGGGAGAAAGTACGGGCTATGACTACAGCCGGCTTCAGAATCCGACGAGAGACCATCTGGAGAGGATCGTGGCGGGACTGGAACACGGAAAGGAAGCCTTCGCACTCTCGTCCGGAATGGCGGCGATCACGCTTCTGTTCGAACTCTTTCATCCCGGGGATCACATCATCTCGGAAGCAGACCTCTATGGCGGAAGCATCCGCCTCTTCGATCATGTATCGAAGAAGAACGGACTGGAGTTTACGTTCCTGAACTGTGCGACGGACGATATCGAGGGCGCGATCCTTCCGAATACGAAGGCGGTCTATATCGAGACACCGACGAATCCCATGATGAATGTCTCCGATATCGGAAAGATCTCCGGGATCTGTAAGAAGCACGGCCTTCTTCTGATCGTGGACAATACGTTCCTGTCACCGTATTTCCAGAATCCCCTCCTTCTGGGGGCAGATGTGGTGATCCACAGTGGCACGAAGTTCCTCGGCGGACATAACGATACCCTGGCCGGATTCATCGTGACAGACCGGGACGAGATCGTGGAGAAACTCCGGTTCCTGATCAAGACCACCGGAGCCGGACTTGCGCCCTTCGACAGCTGGCTTCTTCTCAGAGGGATCAAGACTCTGGGCCTTCGTATGGAGCGGGCGCAGAAGAATGCGATCGAACTTTCTTCCTGGCTGAAGAAGCAGGCCGTCGTGACGGATGTTTTCTATCCGGGGCTTCCAGAGCATCCGGGATATGAGATCAGTAAGAAGCAGGCGAGAGGCTTCGGGTCCATGATCACTTTCAACGTGGATACGAAGGAACATGCGCTTCAGATATTGAAGGAAGTGAAGATGATCAAATTCGCCGAGAGCCTCGGCGGAACGGAGACCCTGATTACCTATCCGACGACGCAGACCCATGCGGATGTATCCGAAGAGGTGCGCCTCCGTAACGGGATCACCCCATGTACACTGCGTCTGTCGACAGGGATCGAGGATGTAGAGGACCTGATCGCGGAGCTTTCGGAAGTATTTGCGAGACTGGACTGATTGAGAAAAAAGATACGGCTCCCCGCATGGATCGGCGGGGAAGCGTGGGAAAAAGGATATAGATAAAGGCATAGAAAAAGGAGTGAGATACATGCCGGAGAGAAATCTGAACTTCGACGAGGTCATCGAAAGAAAACATACCAACAGCCTGAAATACGATTTCGCGAAGCGGCGGGGCATGCCGGAGGATGTGCTTCCTCTGTGGGTCGCGGATATGGACTTTAAGACGAGTTCCTATGTGGAGGATGCGGTCATCGAGCGGACGAAACACGCGATCTTCGGGTATACCGAGACCGGAGCGGACAGCCTCGATGACGATTACTTCCGGGCGGTTTCGTCCTGGATGAAGAAGCATCACGACTGGGATGTGGAACCGAAATGGCTGGTGAAGACGCCTGGCGTCGTATTCGCACTGGCCATGGCGGTGAAAGCTTTTACCAGGGAGGGCGATGCGGTCCTGATCCAGCAGCCGGTCTACTATCCCTTCTCTGAAGTGATCGAGGACAATAAGAGGGTGATCGTGAGTAACGACCTGGTCCTGGGGGACGATAACCGCTACCATATCGATTTCCCGGATTTCGAGAAGAAGATCGTGGAGAACCACATTAAACTGTTCCTCTTATGTAATCCGCATAACCCGTCGAGCCGTGTATTTACAAGAGAAGAACTGGAAAGACTCGGGGATATCTGCCTCAAGCACGACGTACTGGTCGTGGCCGATGAGATCCATAACGATTTCGCGCTCTTCGGAGAGCATACGGTATTTCCTAAAGTTAAGAAGGAATATGAGAGCCGCTGCATCGTGTGCACGTCGGTCAGTAAGACGTTCAATCTGGCGAGCATGCTGATCAGCAATATCTTTATCCCGAATCCGGAGATAAGAAGGCTGTTCCGCAAGCAGGTCGATGCGGCCGGAATCAGCCAGCTCTCGGCGCTGGGACTTACCGCGACACAGGCCGCATACGAATATGGTGAAGAATGGTACGAAAACGTGTTATCCTATATAAAAGGAAACATCGCTTTCGTCAAAGAGTATACGGAGGAGAATCTTCCCGGTGTGAGAGTCATCGACGGGGAGGGGACCTATCTTCTGTGGCTGGATTTCCGTGGTACGGGACTTCCTGCCGAGGAGATCGACAGA
The DNA here is from genome assembly GCA_016281535.1 of Clostridia bacterium. GTDB lineage: Bacteria > Bacillota > Clostridia > Saccharofermentanales > Saccharofermentanaceae > Scatonaster. The sequence continues at coordinate 16,272 of JAEEIT010000135.1, forward strand.
AGGATCGTGTACGATGCGAAGCTGTGGCTTGACAGCGGCAGGATCTTCGGAAAGACGGGGGCGGGATTCCAGCGGATCAACGTCGCCACGCCCAGAAGTATCTTAGAGGAGTGTATGCGGCGTATCCGTAAATACGTCGTGGCCAGAGACTAAGATGCAGGGAGAAAGAATATGGGACAGTTTATCGATCCGAAGATCAGTGAGGTAGTGGATCTGATCCTTTCTGACTATGAGGATGACCGAACGGTCAATACCATCGACATCCATAACCAGCCGGATAAGACGGCGATCATCGATGTGGTGGAGAAACTGCTGAAGATCCTCTATCCGGGGTTCTACAGTGACAAGGTCTATAAGATCTACAGCCTGAAGAATAACATGTCGGCAACGATCGAGGATGTGATCTACCATCTTAAGAAGCAGATCGCGATCGTGCTGAAGTATAATGAGAAAGACGAGGCGGTGCCGGAAGCGGAACTGGATGAGAGGGCGAAGGAGATCACGCTCTCGTTCATGAAGAAGATCCCGGAGATCCGATCTGTACTGGAGACCGACATCGATGCGGCGTTCGAGGGAGACCCGGCCGCGAAGAGCAAGGCGGAGATCATCTTCTCCTATCCGGGACTGTATGCGATCTCGGTATACCGCATCGCGCATGAACTGGTACTTCTTCAGGTGCCGATGATCCCGCGTATGATGACCGAACATGCGCACAGCATCACGGGTATCGATATCCATCCGGGTGCGACGATCGGGAAGTATTTCTTCATCGATCACGGTACAGGGATCGTTATCGGTGAGACGACGATCATCGGTGAGCACGTCAAGATCTATCAGGGCGTGACACTGGGCGGCATCTCCACCCGCGGAGGCCAGAAATTAAGCGGTGTCAAGCGTCATCCGACGATCGGTAACAATGTTACGATCTACTCGGGCGCCTCGATCCTGGGCGGAGAGACCGTCATCGGAGACGATGTGGTCGTAGGCGGTAACACGTTCCTGGTGAACTCGGTGGAGAAGGGAACGCGGGTGTCTGCGAAGAAACAGGAACTGAAGTACTCGAGCGGAAGTCCGGAGGAAAAAGGAACAGAAAAAGAATAAGCTACAACAAGAGGTATAGAGAATACTAGACAGAAAGAACAGGAGATGCGTGCGTAAGTAGAAGAATCACTTTGAGCACCGGTTGGGGGACCGGTATAAGTGGACAGGAGGGTAGCTATGACCATTTTGCAGCTGAAGTATGTGATCGCGATCGCGAATTCCAAGTCGTTCAGAGAGGCCGCGAGCCGTTTGTTCGTGTCGCAGCCGGCGCTCTCGTCGACGATCCGTGAACTGGAGGAAGAGCTGGGCATCCAGCTGTTCGAGAGGACGAATAAGGGGATCCGTCTGACCGAGCCGGGGAAAGAGTTCCTGGGCTATGCGAAAGAGGCGGTAAGCCAGTACGAACTGATCGAGGACCGGTATCTCGACCGGGACCTGGATAAGAAGCATTTCAGCGTGTCTATGCAGCACTATATCTTCGCCGTACATGCGTTTATCAACGTGGTGAAGGAGTACGATTCCGGTAAGTATACATTCGCCGTGCATGAGGCGAGGACGGACGAGGTCCTCCAGAATGTCCGAAGCCTCGACAGCGAAGTCGGCGTAGTGGCTTTCTCCAGAACGAACGAGAAGGTGATGCGTAAGCTTTTCCGTGAGTACCAGCTGGAGTTTACGCCGCTTATTACGAGAGAGACGTTCGTGTATGTCTGGAAGACCCATCCGATGGCGAAGGCAGAGGAGATCTCCCTCGAAGATCTTAAGGACTATCCGTGTATCTCCTTCGACCAGAGCAGTGAGAATGATTTCTACCTGACCGAGGAAGCCCTCGGCGATTATGAATTCGCCAAACTCATTAAGACCAATGACCGTGCGACATCAGCGGAACTGATGGCGGCGATGAACGGCTATTCGATCGGCACGGGGATCATGACGGAGAGCCTCGCCCTGCGGCGTGATTTCGTGACCGTGAAGCTTAAGGAGGAAGACCCGCTGACCATCGGGTATATCGTCCGGGCGAATCACAAACTCAGTGAGATCGGACAGCGGTATGTAGAGGAGCTTCTGACGTACAGAGAGTAAGCAGAAAAGCCCTATTGCTGTGCCTGTGCTGTGACAAGTTCCGCTTATCGCAAACGATAAAAGTTAAGCATTATTCAAGAACGGGTTTCAATGATATCCTCTTCTCAAGCAGGAAAGGAGCCGGCTGAGACCGGAAGATCCAGGGCGAAGAGATCCGGATCCTCCTTTCGTGCGAAAGAACAAAAGGAGGATTGAAACACATGAAAAGAACAAAAGAAAGAATCCTGTCCGTGATGATGATCGCGGCGTTAAGTATAGCGGGCCTGACAGCATGTAGCAGCAAGAAGAAAAGCGAAGGTACGACGGCAGCCGGCGGACAGACAGACGGAAGAGCAGATATCATCATCGGGACCGCAAACGGTTCGCTGTGTCTGGCACCTCTTCACATCGCCATCGATAACGGATATTTCGAAGAAGAGTTTAAGAACGCAGGCGTGACATGGAGAGTCGAGGAGATCGACCTGGGGAATATCTCGGATCTGGTTGCTTCCAACAAGATCGATGCCTCGACACAGCTCGCCGGGGCCATGATCCCGCAGATCGATAACGGACTGGAGATCACATTTACCGCAGGACTTCATACAGGCTGTACGAAGTACTATGTTAAAGAGGATTCGGGGATCAACTCCGTCGCTGACCTGAAGGGAAAGAAGATCGGGGTGCCGGGTATCGGAGATTCCTCGGTCATCGCCCTGAAGAGACTTCTTCACGATAACGGCATCGGCGTGACCACAGAGAACCTCGAAGTAGAATGGGTCGTATATGGACTTACGGATCTTCCGCTGGCACTGCAGAACGGTGCAGTCGATATGGTCGCTCTTCACGATCCGGTCGCATACAGCGCCGAGCAGGAGTACGGATTTAAGAAGATCCTGGACCTGAGCACAGATGAGAAGTTCGCCAACGAGTACTGCTGTATGGCATTCGTTACCACAAGACTTGCCACGGAGAATCCGAAAGCCGCCGCCGCATATACAAGAGCCATGCTGAAGGCCAGTGCTTTTGTGCAGGCAAATCCGGAAGAAGCGGCCAAGATCCAGATCGACCATAACCAGTGTTCCGGTGACGTCACTGTCAATGCACAGCTCCTCGCGTCGTATAACTACGGACCGTCGGTGAGCGTCGCCGCGCAGACGATCACGAATGCAGGAAGCGAACTGATCCGCATCGGAGAACTGAAGGCCGATGACCCGGAAGTATTCGTATCGAAAGCCTTCACCAAGTTCGATGGTGTTCCGGATTCCTATAAATACGAAAACGGCAGTTTCACCGAGGTGAACTAGCAGCTTGTAAAAAGAGGTATTCATGAGAAAGAAACTTTTTACAGTACTGAAGTTGCTATTGCCTTTCTTAGCAATAGCCATTTCCGTATTGATCTACTACGCCGTTAGCGATAACGGAAAACAGAAGAAAATGGCTCATCCGTATTACCTGTATCTTCTGGCGGTAATAGGAGGTGTGATCCTCCTTGAGATCCTGATCGGGTTATTTAACAAGGACATACAGAAAAGGATCGTGCATAAGGCACCCTTTCTTACAGGCGTGATCGTGTTCCTTCTTCTTCTTAACTACATCACCACGAAGACGACACTTCTTCCGACACTGTATTTCCCGTCGCTGGACCGGATCGTCGGACTTCTGGTGGAGAGCCGGGTCTTCCTTCTTAAGAATGTGGGCGATTCGCTGAAGCTTCTCGTGACGGGCTTCCTGTGGGGCGCAACGGTGGGATTTCTTACGGGCCTGATGCTGGGTTACTTTAAGATCGTGGGATACTGGCTCAATCCGATCACGAAGATCATCGGACCGATCCCGACGACGGCCTGGATCCCGCTGGCTCTGTCCACATTCCCGACGACCCACGGAGCGAACGTATTCCTGATCGCTTTTGCCGTATGGTTCCCGGTCACCCTGATGACCTCGTCCGGTATCCAGAGCATCAATAACGTTAACTTCGAAGTATCGAGGACCTTAGGTGCTTCGACGGTCTATCAGATCATCCACGTGGCGATCCCGGCGGCGATGCCGAGTATCTTCCTCGGCGCGTTCTACGGAACGGTATCCTCGTTCGCGACACTGATGGCCGTGGAGATGAACGGTAATTCTAGCGGGATAGGCTGGTACATCAACTGGCAGAAATCCGTCATGCTCTATGACGGTGTGTATGCCGGACTGATCATCATTGCCGTGATCTGCTCGCTGACCCTGACAATCCTGTTTAAGGTCCGCGATAAGGTGCTGACATGGCAGAAAGGAGTCATCAAATGGTAGGAGAGATCCAGATCAAAGATGTATACAAGAAATTCCCGAATACCGATCCCACCAAGGACGATATCCTTGCGCTGAATGGCTTCTCGCTGGACATTAAGCCCGGATCTTTCGTAAGTCTCATCGGCCCGTCGGGCTGTGGGAAATCGACACTTCTCCGTATCATCGGAGGACTCGATAAAGCCACGAAAGGTGAACTCTATCTGGATGGAAACGAGATCAGAAAGCCGGGAAGCGACAGAGGATTCGCCTTCCAGGGAAGTAATCTTTTCCCGTGGCTGACGGTGGAGAAGAATATCGCGTTCGGCCTTAGGGCCAGACACATCTATAAAGAAGAGAAGAAAGCGGTCGCCGAGTATATCAGGCTCGTCGGACTTCAGGGATTCGAGAAATCCTATCCGCATCAGCTGTCCGGAGGCATGCAGCAGAGAGCATCTCTCGCCAGAGCGCTCGTGGGACATCCGTCCGTGCTGCTTCTCGATGAGCCGCTGGGTGCGCTCGATGCCTTCACCCGGATGAATCTTCAGGATGAGATCATCGACATCTGGAAGAAACATAACATGACCATGGTGATGGTCACCCACGATGTCGACGAAGCGATCTATATGTCCGATCAGGTCGTCGTCATGTCGGCAAGGCCTTCGAAGGTGGAGGCGATCATCGACATCAAACTTCCGCGTCCTCGTGCCCGCGCCCAGGATACCTTCCAGGAATATAGAACGAAGATCCTGAATGTCCTGAACCTCGGCGGTAAAGTGGACGAGGTCGAATACTACTTATAAATCGAAAAGAGGAAACACATATGAAAAACAGAATTATACTTGCAGCAGCTTTTGTCCTTCTCGGACTTCTTATTCTCCTTATCCCGACCGTGATCCTTCCGGTCTGCGAAAGCGAGATGAAGATGGCCTGCTTCTTTACGAAGAAGGCAGAGATCGGTGTGGGAGCCGTGATCGCGGCGCTGGGCGTCGTGTACGTCTTCCTGAAGAATAAAGATATCCGCGTCGGTATATCGATCGCCCAGATCGGAAATGCCATTCTGGCCCTGGCACTTCCGCTGAAGCTTACGGGCCTTTGCAAAATGAGTGATATGGCCTGCCGGGTGAAGACCCTTCCGGGCCTCGTCGTAGTGAGCGTGCTTCTGGGCGTCGTCGCCCTTGGCAACAGCCTCTTCCTGATCCGAAGCGAGAAAGAGTCATGAGACCCGTAAGAAGAAAACGCATCCTCAAGGGTATCCGGAGACACGCATTCTATAATGCGTGCCTTCTTTCTACTATCGCACTTCTTTCCCTGATGCTCTTCTGCGGCACCGTCATCAGCGAAAGCCTTCGGTCCGGAATGGATAACATGAGAAGAAGACTGGGGGCGGACATCATGCTGGTGCCGAAAGGCGCAAAGGAAAAGGCGGAGAACATGCTTCTGGAAGGTTCGAGAAGTAATTTCTATTTCGATGCTTCGATCTATGAACAGGTCTCGGGCATCGACGGGATCTCTGAAGTCACCTCCCAGTGCTTCCTGAAGTCCCTGTCGGCCGACTGCTGCAGCAGCGAAGTACAGATCGTATTCTTC
>JAEEIT010000136.1 GCA_016281535.1 Clostridia bacterium
CACACGGGTTATGTTTATATCCGTGCTGAGTACCCGATCGCTGTTAAGAGACTCCAGATCGCTATCAACCAGGCTAGAGAATATGGTCTGCTCGGTGAGAACATCTTCGATTCCGGTTTCTCCTTTGATCTGGATATCCGTCTCGGTGCCGGTGCTTTCGTATGCGGTGAAGAGACAGCTCTTATGCGTTCTATCGAAGGTAAGCGTGGTAATCCGACACCTCGTCCGCCGTTCCCGGCTGTCAAGGGTCTGTTCGGTAAGCCGACTATCCTCAATAACGTTGAGACCTATGCCAATATCCCGGTTATCCTGAATAAGGGTGCAGACTGGTTCGCTTCCATTGGTACAGAGAAGTCCAAGGGTACGAAGGTATTCGCTCTCGGCGGTAAGGTCAATAACGTTGGTCTCGTTGAGATCCCGATGGGAACTACAGTTCGTGAGATCGTATTCGATATCGGTGGCGGTATCCCGAATGGCAAGGCCTTCAAGGCTGTTCAGACCGGTGGTCCGTCCGGCGGCTGTATCCCGGCTTCGCTCCTGGATACCCCGATCGACTACGATAACCTCGTAGCGGCAGGTTCCATGATGGGTTCCGGCGGTATGATCGTAATGGACGAAGATACCTGTATGGTAGATATTGCGAAGTTCTTCCTCGAGTTCACAGTAGATGAGTCCTGTGGTAAGTGTTCTCCGTGCCGTATCGGTACCAAGAGAATGTTCGAGCTTCTTACGAAGATCACAGACGGTACAGGTACTCTCGCTGATATCGACTCCCTCGAAGAGATCGCTCTTTCCTTGAAGAATGGTTCTCTCTGTGCCCTCGGCCAGACAGCTGCGAACCCGATCCTTTCCACACTCAAGCATTTCCGTGAGGAATATGTTGAGCATGTAGTAGATAAGAAGTGCCGTTGCCATGTATGTAAGGGCCTCACAGAATACTACATTGATCCTGAAATCTGTAAGAAGTGTTCGCTGTGCGCGAAGAAGTGCCCGGTCAACGCTATCACAGGTGAGGTCGGTAAGGTAGCTTACTCCATCGATACGACGAAGTGCATCAAGTGCGGCGCCTGCATCGAGAACTGTAAGTTTAAGGCTGTTAAGAAGAGATAATTCAAGTGACGATCGTCAATTCGATAAAGGAGTGTGAAACAAATGAATATGGTCAATGTAACCATTGATGGGGTTTCGGTACAAGTTCCTTCGAACTACACCGTTCTTGAAGCAGCTAAGCAAGCTGGAATTAAGATCCCGACCCTGTGTTATTTAAAAGATGTCAACGAAGTTGGCGCATGCCGTGTCTGCCTCGTTGAAGTGGAGAAGGCCCGTGCACTTGCTGCTGCCTGCGTGATGCCGGTAAGCGAAGGTATGGTCGTTCATACAAACAGCAAGAAGGTTAGAGATACCAGAAGAGCAACTCTCGAGATGATCCTCAGTGATCATAACCGTGACTGCCTGTCCTGTATCCGTAACCAGAACTGCGAACTCCAGACTCTGGCAGAAGAGTATGGAATCCGTAAGGTAACTTTCGAAGGTGAGAAGAGCCCGTCGAACTTCGATGATAAGTCTTTCTCCATCGTTCGTGATGGCAGCAAGTGCATCAAGTGCGGACGTTGCGTATCTGCTTGTAAGAAGCAGGGCATCGGCGTTCTTTCCTTCCTCAACAGAGGTTTCTCGACATCTGTTGGTCCGGCTTACGATATCTCTATGGCAGATGCTCCGTGTATCTACTGCGGTCAGTGCATCATCGCCTGCCCGGTCGGTGCTCTCCATGAGAAGGAAGAGACCGAGAAGGTATGGGATGCGATCAATGATCCGAGCAAGCATGTCGTTATGCAGGTTGCTCCGGCTGTACGTGCGGCTATCGGTGAAGAGTTCGGTCTCCCGATCGGAACACGTGCAACAGGTAAGATGTTCGCTGCTATGAAGCGTCTCGGTGCGGATAAAGTATTCGACACCAACTGGGGTGCTGACCTTACCATCATGGAAGAGGGTACAGAGCTTCTGAACCGTATCCAGAACGGTGGCGTGCTCCCGATGATCACTTCCTGTTCTCCGGGATGGATCCGCTTCTGCGAATTCTATTATCCTGAGTTCATTCCGAACCTTTCTACCTGTAAGTCTCCGCACGAGATGGAAGGTGCGATCATCAAGTCTTACTATGCGAAGGCAAATAACATCGATCCTAAGGATATCGTCGTTGTTTCCGTTATGCCTTGTACTTCCAAGAAGACAGAGGCTGCCCGTGAGCAGATGGTCAATGCAGACGGTCTCCGTGATGTAGATATCGTTATCACAACACGTGAGCTGGCTAGAATGATCCGTGAAGCTGGTCTTGATTTCAACAGCCTGCCGGATGAAGGCCCGGATGCAGATCTTCTCGGTGAGTACACCGGTGCTGCTGTTATCTTCGGTGCTACCGGTGGTGTTATGGAAGCGGCTGTTCGTACTGTTGCGGATATCCTCGAAGAGAAAGATCTTCCGGATTTCGAGTACAAGGCAGTCCGTGGCGTAGATGCCGACATCAAGGAAGCCGAGCTCACCCTCGGTGGTAAGAACATCCGTGTAGCTGTTGCCCACAGTACAGCTGCAGCGAGAAAACTCCTTGATTCCATTAAGGACGGCACAGCTCCTGAGTACACATTCATCGAGATCATGGGTTGCTCCGGCGGTTGCGTATGTGGTGGTGGTCAGCCTCAGGTTCCGGCTCAGAAGCTCATGGATATCGATATCCGTGCGGAGCGTGCGAAGGCCCTCTATGAGGAAGACCAGATCATGCCTGAGCGTAAGAGCCACAAGAACTCCCAGGTAGACAAACTCTACAAAGAGTTCCTCGGCGCACCGAATGGTCACCTGGCTCACGAACTCCTGCATACAACTTACGTAAAGAGAGAGATCTATCCGGATTCTATCCTCGAAGAGTAAGTTCTATAGCGAAACGAGATTTCAGAAAGAGCGTCCGGTACGGACGCTCTTTTTGTATTCGGAATCCTGTTTCAGTATCGGGTATATAAGCTGAAGTTATAACGTGACATCATTTTTTGGCATTAGACGGCACAGGGATCCTATAGTACCATTCTCGATAAGAAAGGAGCGCTTCTTGTGAGAGGGGAGTGTTTCAAGAAAAAGAAAGAGAATGAGGTGGATCAGAATGAGAAGAATAGCTTTACCGGATGCATTTCGTCCGACCAGTGATGAAGATTATCTGAAAGGTGCAATCGAGACCGCGAACTGGATAAGAGATCACGAGATCAATGATGAGAATGGACGCCATTGGGCGGTGAATTGCCAGGAGGGAAAATCCCCGGATGAAGTGGAACAGACATACTTAAGTAACCGTACGCTTTATTCCGGTGCGGCAGGGATCGGTTTCTTCTTTGTTCAGCTTTATGAGGTAACCGGAGAGAAGCAGTATCTTGATGAGGCGAAAGAAGGATTGGAATTTCTGATCCGTACCTATGAGCCGTCGCTCTCGATCAAGCCCGGGCTTCATACAGGAACGGCAGGTGAAGGATTCCTTGCGCTGGTGCTTCATGACAAGACAGGTGAGAAGAGATATCTTGAGCATGCGGTCCGTATCGCGGACGATATTTACGAACAGTCGATCAAAGAGACGACGAGCGAGGGACTGCGGATCCACTGGAAGGGCTTATATGACTACATGGGAGATGGCAGCGTGGTATCCTACTGGATCCGCATCTTCAGCCTTACCGGCGATAATAAGTATTTATCGTATGCGAAGACCAGCTTGGATTCTATACTGGATCTTCGGATCGACGATGACGAGGATACGATACATTGGAACCTGATCAATGTGCATAATTATTTCCCGGAAGTCCCGGATAATGGCATTATTGCCAATTTTGCACATGGAACAGCCGGAATCGTCTATCTGCTGACACTGTACTATGAAGCCACAAGGGATGAGAAGTATTTGCGCCTTGCCGAGCGCGGGATTCATTATCTCGAGAAGATCGCTGTTCGTGATGAGAATTCACAGATCATCCCGTATATCTATCTTCCGGATGAAGATAAGGCATATGATGTATTCTACCTGAGCCTCTGCCATGGGCCGGTTGGATCCGCGGTCGTGTATAGGAAACTCTATAAAGTGACAGGTGAGGAGAAGTATCTGGACGGATACAGGAGGTTTAATCAGGCTTTGATCAACGCCGGTGTTCCGGAGAAGCGGTCTCGTGGGTACTGGAATCACTGCATCTGCTGCGGTACTTCCGGATTCCTGCTGCATTTCCTGACGGAGCCGGAACTGATACCCGGTCAGGTCAATGTATCGCTGGCGGCAAGAACAGCCAACACG
>JAEEIT010000137.1 GCA_016281535.1 Clostridia bacterium
TTATATACCGCATACTTGAATTCCACCGCCTCATATACCGGGCCCGAGCCCGTTACGACGGCCTGGCTGCTTGTATAGTACCGGTATACCGGCACGATGATAAAGTCACGAAGGATGATCGGTGTTTTCGCAGCCGTGGTATAAAGTTTCAGATCCTGCTCCAGCTCGGAGGGGGGAAGGTTCATCTTGATCAGCTCTGCGTCGTAGAATACTTCCGCCATGACGGCACCCTCCGTCTTCGCGTTCTCGACAGAAGCCATCGGAAAGAGGTCGTTCTCGGCGTCTTTCTCGGTCTTAACCCTGTAGGCGCAGCCCGACAGAACCGCACAGGCAAGTACGATCGACAGGATCTTAGGTTTCAGTGCTTTTGCCGAGGACAAATCCGTGGCCTCCTTTCCGAAATAGAGTATAGTCATGTTAGTTTATTGCATTGTATAACAGATCGTGCGAAAAAAAGTGACAATTTTGTAATTGTATTATATAATTCTATCGGCTGAAATTCTTCTGCAATGAAAGCCTTATTTTCGCAGATACCCGGGAGGATCTGACGGAGGCGGACAGCAGATGAAGGAAGGCCGGGTAATTGTATCCCGGATTCGGGAATAATAACAAAAGGAGGGTTTGTATTATGAAGAAACAAACTCAAAGAACGAAAATTATTGCATTGATGGGTATTCTTACCGCGCTTCTTATCTTAATGGCGTTTACTCCCATCGGTTACCTCAAGGTCGGAGCCATCTCCATTTCTTTCCTTATGATCCCTGTGGCCATCGGCGCGATCGCGATCGGGCCCTGGGCAGGTGCGGCTCTCGGCGGTGTCTTCGGCATCACATCTTTCATTCAGTGCTTCGGCATGGATGCCTTCGGCACATTCCTGATGGACATCAACCCCTTCGCTACATTCCTGATGTGCGTCGGTGCGCGTGTGCTGGCAGGTTTCTGCGCGGGTCTGGTTGCTTCCGGATTTAAGAAACTGGCAGATTCCTTCCACAAGCAGAACAGACCCGGCACTTCGCTGGCGGTACGCTTCACCGGCTACTCGGTGACCGGACTTTGCGCGGCGCTCTTTAACACCGCGTTCTTCATGGGCTCGCTCCTCCTCTTCTTCTGGAAAAGCACTACTTTCATTGAGAAGATGCAGGAGTGGGGCTTCAATACCGCAACGATCTGGAAGTTCTTCGCCGCTTTCGTCGGCACCAACGCCATCGTAGAAGCCATCGCGGCTTTCGTCATCATCGGTGCGGTAGCCTCGGCACTCTATAAGGCAAGACTGATCGATAAGGTGGCAAATCTTGCTCTGAATACTCTTGAAAAGACAGAGACCGAGCAGGCTCTCGACGATATCGAAGATTCCATCTCCCAGGACTGACAAGCTTGAAGATTCAGCGTTTCTATAGGAGGATCAGCTATGGTACTCGCAGTGGACATCGGTAACACCCATATTCTTCTCGGCGGCTTCGATGATAAGGGCATCCTCTTCACCGAGCTTCTGACCACGAACCGTCACTCCACGGATCTGGAGTACGCCTCGCTCATCGAGACGGCGCTGCGCGTCAACCTTCTGGATTTCGGTGCGGTCGACGGTGCCATCGTGTCCTCGGTCGTTCCGTCCGTGACTGGAAATATCATCCGCGCCATCGAGCGGTTCACTTCTGCAGAACCGCTGGTCGTGGGGCCGGGCGTGAAGACGGGGCTGAAGATCCGGACGGACAATCCTGCCCAGGTCGGATCCGATCTGGTGATGGCGGCCGTGGCCGGTATCAAGGAGTATCCGGTTCCGCAGATCAGTATCTACATGGGGACGGCGACGACCTTCTCCCTGATCGACGAGACCAAGACCTTCGTCGGCACCTCCATCGGCGCCGGCATGGGGGTCGCGGCGGATGCGCTCTGCGAGAAGACTTCGCAGCTTCCGAGCGTGGCCTTCGAAACGCCGAAGAAAGTCATCGGCACCAATACCGTGGACAGCATGAAGAGCGGCCTGATGTACCAGACTGCCTCTGCCATCGACGGCATGATCGAGCGGATCGAGGAAGAGTACGGCAAGACCTGCACCGTCGTGGCGACAGGACGGTACGCTTCGGCCGTCACCGGACTGTGCCGCCATAAGATCTACACCGATCCGGACCTGATCCTTAAGGGTCTCATGGAAGTGTATAAGAAGAACACATAAGCTGATTACATACGATCAGGCAGCGGCATTTTCCCGGAAATGCCGAACCTATAGCCGCTTCTCCTCTGTTTTCCTATACCCTCTCAGAATGAAAACAGAAGAAGCGGTTTTCTTTTCCAGTGCTTTTGCCACAGAGGAAGTGCCCTTCTTTTCTGAACAAAGAGACTTTTTCGGGGTGCTTTTTTTATTTTTTCCTGTTATACTCATAGGAGCGTGTTTCTTGCGTGGAGCTTCCGCGCATGTAGTAAATGTAGTGTTTGTAGGAGGAACTGAATATGCCTATTACCGAGTATCTTGAGAGAAATGCTGATCTTTATGGCGACGAGGTCGCTCTGGTGGAATTAAATCCGGAGCAGCAGGAGATCGGCCGTATCACCTGGAAAGAATATGAACTGATCCAGCCCACGAAGACGCAGGCGTATCGCCGCCAGATCACCTGGAAGGTCTTCGACGAGAAGGCGAACCGTCTGGCGAACATGCTTCTTTCCCGCGGAATTAAGAAGGGTAATAAGATCGGTATCCTCATGATGAACTGCCTGGAGTGGCTCCCGATCTACTTCGGTATCCTGAAGACCGGTGCCCTGGCCGTTCCGCTGAATTTCCGTTATACCTCCGATGAGATCCTCTACTGCTCGAATCTGGCAGAACTGGATATCCTCTTCTTCGGTCCGGAGTTCGTCTCCCGTATCGAGAATATCGAGCCGGCTCTTCACAAGAACCGTGCCCTCATCTTCGTGGGCGAGCAGTGCCCGTCTTTCGCAGAAGATTACCGCCTGATCACAGGTGACTACAGTAGCACACGTCCGAATATCCCGATCACGGATGAGGACTTCGGCGCGATCTACTTCAGTTCCGGTACGACCGGTTTCCCGAAGGCGATCCTTCACCGTCACAGAAGCCTGATGCATGCGGCGGCCGTCGAGCAGAAGCACCATTCCACGTCCCGTGATGACTGCTTCCTCTGCATCCCGCCTCTTTACCACACAGGTGCGAAGATGCACTGGATGGGTTCTCTCGTGGCCGGTTCCCGCGCGGTACTTCTTCGTGGTACGAAGCCGAAGTACATCCTCGATGCCGTATCTTCCGAGCACTGCACGATCGTATGGCTCCTGGTGCCGTGGGCACAGGACATCCTCGATGCGCTCGATAGAGGCGATGTGAAGCTTTCTGATTACCAGCTCGATCAGTGGAGACTGATGCACATCGGTGCTCAGCCTGTTCCGAAGTCCCTGATCAAGAGATGGCTCGCTTATTTCCCGAATCATCAGTACGATACGAACTACGGCCTTTCCGAGTCGATCGGACCGGGCTGCGTGCATCTCGGTGTGGAGAATGTGGAGAAGGTCGGTGCCATCGGTATCCCGGGCTATGGCTGGGAGTGTAAGATCATCGACGAGCAGGGCAATATCGTCAAGCAGGGCGAGGTCGGCGAACTCTGTGTCAAGGGCAACGGTGTCATGGAGTGCTACTACAATAATCCGGAAGCGACCGCCGAGGTCCTTAAGGACGGCTGGCTCCTCACCGGTGATATGGGCCGTCAGGATGAGGATGGCTTCATCTATCTCGTAGACAGAAAGAAGGACGTCATCATCTCCGGTGGTGAGAACCTCTACCCTGTCGAGATCGAAGACTTCATCATGAAGAACGATAAGATCAAGGACGTCGCCGTTATCGGTCTTCCGGACAAGCGTCAGGGAGAGATCGCCGGCGCGATCATCGAGGTCAAGGAAGGCATGACCATGACCGAGGAGGAAGTCAACGACTTCTGCCTGCAGCTGCCGCGTTATAAGAGACCGAGAAAGATCATCTTCGCTCCGGTCCTGCGTAACGCCACCGGCAAGATCGAGAAGCCGAAGCTCCGTAAGATGTACGGTGAGGAATACCTCGTCGCATTCGAGAATCAGGACTGATTCCTGCCGAAACATATATTTCGCAGTCAAAAGCACTGAACCGCCGGGGTTCAGTGCTTTTTCATAGGAAAGAGTGTGTTTCGAACCGGGGCAAAGTCATATCAAGACATATGCCGCGGGATGTTTTCCCATCCGCTATGCAGCCGGGATGTTGATCGACCAGAGCAGATAATCCATGATCTCATCAAGTGCTTCCGTGTTCGAATCCGAACTCTGATACAGACATGCATACGGCTTGTTATCACCCAGGATCGTAACGCCGTAGCTGTAATACCAGGTCTGGCCCTGCTCGGTGAAGTGACCCTTGATCAGCCTCGACTGGAAACGGCTGTCATCGTATCCGATGTTCTCATAGACATGCTCTTCTGCCCCGTCAAAATTGGCAATGATACCGCTAATATAGGCATCCAGATCCTGATTCTTATCCAGCTCCGGTCCTGTAAGTACGAAGTGATCCTGATCGACCACAATGTATGCCGATCCTGATTCCGTATCGTCCTCGATCGAACTGTAGAGATCCGTAGGAAGGGCGAACCGCATGCCGGACGCTGTCTCGTGGACCTGGAATTTTCTCTGCTGCGGTGCGCCGTTGATCTCGAAGGTCTCGATGGCCGTGGCGAAGAGATCCTTCTGCTCGACATTGTCCGGCTCGTAGAGAGTATAGAATACGCAGTAGCAGCCGATATCCGGGCCGTTGATCAGTCGGCAGTAGCCCACACCGGACTGCCCGTTCGATGTGAAGTTGAATTCCGCATCGATCTCCGGGATCCCGCTGAAGCTGGAGTCGTAGTAGTTGATCACCTCGGCCGTTTCCACAAGCAGAAGTGCGGCCATCATGCCATCGTAGTTCATGAAGGAATTCAGGAGATCTTCTGCATCATATACACATGAACCGATGGGATCGGAGTTCAGAAAGATCGCGCCGACATTGCCGGTCGGATACGAAACATAGATGCCGACAGGGCATTGCGGATCCGGGGTGGCGTCCGAAGACGGGACCGTGATCGCCAGGTTAAAGTCGGAATTGACCAAATAGGAGGTAGTCGGTACCGGCGGTTCCGGCACCTCGATGCCGTCGTAGGCGGCCGCGCTGAAGCGCAGTGTCTCAAGAATGCTGCTCAGCTCCGCTTCCATCTCGCCGCTCTTTCCTGCGATGGCCAGGTATACCATGGTGAAATCCTTATAGATCT
Organism: Clostridia bacterium; assembly: GCA_016281535.1. Taxonomy (GTDB): domain Bacteria; phylum Bacillota; class Clostridia; order Saccharofermentanales; family Saccharofermentanaceae; genus Scatonaster. Next base: position 5,274 of record JAEEIT010000137.1, read on the forward strand.
CGACATAGGCATCGATCACGACATCCGAGCCCTTGAACGTCTCCATGTAGAGCGTCCTTTTCCCGACCTTCGTCTCCTCGACATCGGTTCCCTTCGTCTTCTCGAATTCCTTATCCACGTCCTTCTTAATCGACTTGAGGATCTCTTCCGGCTCTTCGGCCTTCTGGTCGAGCTTATTGATCCGGATCTGATAGGCATCCTCGTCCTCTCCGTAGGTGAGTATATATCCGTCATCAGTTGAGTATTCCAGATACACGTCCAGCGGATAGCAGAAAGAAATATCCAGATCCTCTTCCGCTTCGACCGTCATCCCGTCCGGGATCTCGTCGGCCGTCTGGTCTTTCCCGAGTTTATTGACCACATACTCGGCTTTCGTATCATCCTCGCCCTTCTCCTTCGACTTCTTCGTCGTTTCTTTTCCTGAGCATGCGCATCCCCATACCATGCTCATGGCCAGAAGTCCGGCCAGGAAAGACGATTTCCAGGTTTTGTTCTTCATGTTTCCATCCTCCTTATACTCAAGAGAGTCCGCAGTCTTTCTTTACGTGAAAGCCTACTGGTATGTCGGGAAAGTCGTTACCTTACCGGATTCAAAATAAATGATTCCCATGTCATAGGGATTATTCGTCCATGCAGTAAGATCTTGATTCAGCCACATATCCTTAGCTATAGTCGACAAAGAGGCATCTGTGTACTCCGTGATACCAATCATGAAAGGCGAACCCGAAGCCGGTGCCAGAAAAGTCGCAATACCATCCCACTGCATGGTCGTATAGAGATAAAGATTACCGTATTCATCGAAAAGCCGTATCACACAATATGCTCCGACATTGGGTGAATAGAACGGTATGTTAATACGTTCATACCCTTCCAGCGTGGTATTCTCTGCCGTTTTTTCCCGCGATCCATTAAGACATGCCGACTCCCAGTAGCTTGTCAGAAGCGGGATGATCTCCTCTTTTCCGTTAATCTTGGCCGATGCGACATAGATAGCATAGAAGTCATCATAATCTGCATTCGGAGTCTGCATCTCGATCGAAGTCAGAAAAAACCATGCAAGGTCCTCCAAACTCATCCCGTTCATGTAGAGGTAATAACACATATGACTGACCAGTGAGCTGTTATCATGCACACCACCGCGGTCGTCCAGACCGCTCATGTAACTTAGCGGCGAGGTCGAAATATAAAACGGATCACCTACATACATCGGCTGGTAATGCTTATAGGGATAACTCATAGAGCGGCATTCATCTCCACTTGTCTCACCAAGAAGCCATTCCGTGTCCGTAGTTTCGCCCATGTACATCTCACAGATATTTCCCATGATGTCACTGTACGCCTCATTGATCGCACCATACTCGTTATAGTACTGCACACCTTGCTTGGAATAGAACGTGACACCATGCGTATACTCGTGTGCGACCAGATCCAGACTGTGGCCGAAAGTATATCCGTCAGTCGCTGCAAATACAGACCACCCGTTGATAATACCCATATTGCAGCAATTCTCGATTGGCTTTCTGTTCTCATCACAGTATCCATCCAAAATCAGGATCGGCATCCCGAATCCATCTGTCGACTCCATATTGAATTCTTTGTAGAAGTCAAAGGCCTGTGTGTAGTAATAGTAATTCAACAAGTGACTCGCACTAAAGTCGTTGGGGTCACTCTGACTATCAAACACAAGATTATTGTTGTTATAGTTAAATTCATAATAGTCCCCAACGATCATCTTCCTAGACGGGTCACACAGATAATATTTGCCGTCAACCGTGTTATACGAAATGGGAACATTAATGTCGATCTCATTTCCATTGATTGTAATCACAAATGAGTAATTTGTCGGCTGCATATCCTTAAAATACGAATCGGTTCCGTAATCGGCAAACGGATCCGTCGGCAAAAATGCAGTCGGATATCCATCTACATATTCTCCCTCATACGAAATGAAATGGACGATATACGGCATATCAAAGGACGGATCGTTGACAGGGTTATTCGTATAGACCTGATAGCAGTGCAGCGCACGTGCGTAATTGGTATACACAGTGGATATCGTATAATTGGAAAGCACACGGCATCCGGAACCAAACAGATTCAGTACGATATCTTCAGCCTCCTTCGCTGTAATCGTCGGCGAAGAAGCCGTGTAATCCAGATTCGACGCCAAGGAAGACTGCAACATACACGGGTATCCTTCCGGATCGAGTGCGATCTTCAGCGTCGCATTTGAAACCGTCAGATCCCCTTTCATCTGCTGGTATGTGTAATAGGTGTATCCCTGATAACGCATTCCGTACACAGCAAACGGGAAATACCCGGTCTGAAGCCCCAGCAGTTCCTGCACGCCTTTCACGGCGTTGATCGCATCGTCCTCATCCTTCACCGGCCGGTGGAAGAAACGTCCGACGATCGTGCTGACATTGCCCTCGTCGTTATACACGATCAGTGCCTCGTTGTTGTTCATGCTCTGGATGTCCGCTTCCGTTAGCATCGGAATCACTTCCGGCGTAGGCGTAGGCGTCGAGATGATGCGTACGCTGGTATCGCGCTGGGAAGGTTCCGTCGACTCGGTCGTCGTCTCTTCCGTGGATTCCTTCGTCTCCATGCTGTGCTTATCGTAATCGGCCGGCTCAGTCTTCTTCTGCTTCTCAGTCTCCTTCGTCTTACTGCACGCGGCAAGCAGAAGGCTCATCACCAGTAACCCGGCCAGTACCCTTGATCTACGGCTCTTCATCCTCGTTTCCTCCTCTCGATATGATCAGGTCTTCTCTCTTATTCTTCTGCAAAAGCACTGTTCTTCTGTGTCTTCTGCATCGTCTTGTTTCTTCGTTCCTACGAATAGACCGGCAGGGTGGCCACGTCTCCGGAATCCATGGTGAA
>JAEEIT010000014.1 GCA_016281535.1 Clostridia bacterium
CCCTGTGCGAAAGACCGGTCCGCACGCTTTAAGCATCCTTTTTTGAAGTTCTCGCTGACCTGCTGTCCGGTCGTTCCCAGATCGTTGAGTCTTCCGGGTTTACTTTCCCGGACACCGGAATATGTTACCTTCGCCATATGAACTGATTCATCCTTTCCATTTATTTACGGAGCGACTGTCTCTGATCGATCTTATAGTAGTATGACGTGATCTTCTCGAGAGCTTCGTCGATCCTGACCTGCACATCGAATACAGAGATGGCTTTCTTCTCGAACTGCTTCTGCGCCTGAAATCCGACTTTCGCACAGACCACGCAGCGGCAGTCTTCGATCAGGGTGACTTTCCCCATCACTTCTCCGGCTCCGCCACAGCCCTGGCCGTTTCCGCCGCATCCGGCCCTGCAGGAACCGCTCTTGCCACCTTCTTCGCAAGTGGCATTTGCCTCTTTATTCTCTGTCTCTCCCTTTACCGGAAGATCGTCCTTCACTTCGCGGATCCCCAGAAGCTTCACGTCTTTTCCATCCACCTGATAGATATGGAACCGGTCCGCCTGTCCGAACTTCAGATCTACGTTCTTCCCGTCGGAGGATCCGACTGCGATCTTATACATCCTATCGTCTCTCTTTCTCATCCGTTCTCTAAAGAATATACCGGGCGGATCGTCTCACACCCGGCAATATTCCCACGCAATAATCGATCAGTTAAACCGGGATACGGCCACTGTGTAGATATCTTCGATCAAGCGGATACCGCCTGCATATCCGGCGTAGAAATTATCGAACACGACTTTATCCTGTACCGGCCAGGAGATATTGAGGAAGTTGCCCTTGAGGTTCTCCGTGACTTCTTTCTCGTAGTAGCCGCCAAGTACCAGCGGATATCCGTGATAGTCATGGGACTTGATCTCTTCGTGGATCTTATATCCGTCCGTTTCGAAGGAAACTTCCGCTTCGATCCCGAAGTTCAATTTCTTAAACTCTTCCGCGATCCGGTCACGATGGTTCTTCGGCGTATCGTCGACGACGAACTGCTTGGCCGGGATCAGACCCAGATCGTTCACGAGGAACTTCGTGATGGCCAGAGCATACTGCGCATCCGCGACGACCGTGAACTGCTTGTTGATGACACGGTTCTCGAGGAACAGATCTGCATAGCGGCTGATGAGGTAATAGTAGTAATCCTCATGTTCCTTGATGACCGCTTCCACCTTCTCTTCCGGGACACCGGCGAACTTGCCGACTTCACGAAGGAACTTAGATGTTTCCGTCGCACCGATCGGAAGATTCGGATAGTGAAGATACGGGGTGCCGAACTTCTTCTCCATCTTCTTGACGTTACTTAATCCGACCCACGGAGAAACGAGAAGATTGAATTCCGCTTCCGGGATCTTGTTGATATTCTCGATGCCACGCTTATAGCCGAAGATCGTATTCGGGGTAAGTCCCAGTTCAGAGATCAGTTTCTCCAGTTCACGAAGATTTCCGAGCCAGAACAGATCCTGGTACGGAACATCCGCCCAGATATTAATAAGTCCCTTCTGCTTCTTAACGGACTTCTTCAGATACTGCTCCACGATGGCATCCACGACCTGCTCGTGACCCTTATAGTTATTGCCCTTAAAGCCTGCGGTCGGTGCATAGACCACCGGCTTCTCCGCATCTTCGTAACGGGAGACCACTTCCCCGGAATCGTCGCCGACGATCTCCGGAATACAGCCGGTAAGGACCACATAGAGATCCGCATCGATGACCTTCAGTGCATTTCCGATCGTGGAATCCAGTTTCTTCACACCACCGAAAACAACGTCTTTCTCGTTGATGCTGGTGCACGGGAAAATATTCGGAGAGAAATATCCGGAGCTTCCTGTGGATTCCGAAAGCTTCTGCGCGCAGCCAGGACCCGAGTGCAGGATCGGGAGAGCCCGGTCGATCGCCTGCACGGTCTGCATCGCACCCAGCGCGCACTTATATCTTTGCTTATCTAATAACTTCGCCATTATTTCGTTTCCTCCAGGAACTTATCTACATTCTGCTGGTACCACCAGTCTGTGTACGGAAGCTTGGTGCGCTTCGCCAGATTCTCTTCGAAGCTTCGGTTGTTGATCGCATCGAGGATGGTCTTGGCAAACTCCAGTGTGTGCTTGTAACCGAAGATCATGTACTCATCGGCCACATAGATCGCAGGAGTCCCGTTCTTGATCGCCCATACGGTGGAACCCGGATGGCGCGACAGATACATATCCGGCTGGTACTTGTGAAGGATGTTCATGACCTCGAAATTCTGCTGGTCCGCCACACTTGCTTCGAAGTCGATATCGTTATCCAGAAGGTACTTCATGGACGGCGGTACATCACCGTTTTCATACTTCTTATCGTAGTGCCATGCGAGTGCCCAGACGACCTTGATACCGAGTTCATTGAGAACACGGGACACTTCGAATGTGTAACCCGGACCCATACCGAGAACCGCGGTCTTTCCTTCAAGCTGCTTCTTCACTTCTTCGATCTGCGGCAGATAGATCGCGCGCTGCTCTTCGATATACTTCTCGATTGGCTCGGATCTTCCCGTGACTTTACCGATCTCACGGAGCCACGTCTCGAATCCGACGATACCGCACTGGTTAATGGATCTGACGTAAGGCACGCCGTACTTCTCTTCCAGTGCATTGCCGAGGTAGTTACCGAGGGTTCCGCAGATGCAGGTGGTGGCCAGGCTCTCGGAGATGTGGGACAGTTCTTCTACCGTGGAATTGCAGTAGAGGAATACCGGATCGAGATCGAAGTTTCTAAACATCTCGATGATCTCCGGGCGGGCACTCTCGAAGAAGTTCTTGAAGTTGATCTTATTCGTCTTCACGCCTTCTCTCGGGGGCTGTACGATGGACTGCAGTACAGCATGGTCGGAAATATCGAAGCCGGTCGCCCAGATACGGGACTTGAAGCCTTCGCAGTGAACCGCCACGATCGGAACACCTACTTCCTCTCTGACCTCATCGACGATGCTGTCGATATCTTCACCGATGATGCCTGTGGCGCAGGAGGACGAGACGAAGATCGCCTTCGGGGAATATCTCTTGTTCACCTCCAGGATGATGTTGCGAAGAGAATTCGTCGATCCGAAGATTGTGTCGTTCTCGTTCATGTCGGTACCGACATAGATCGTATCACTGGTGACGCCGCGCTTCTTGGACATGACCTTTGCCATGTAGTAGGCACCGGCGCCGGCCACGGAGCATCCTGCCGGGCCGTGGTGGATGAGCGCCACATCACGGATCCCACAGAGCTGGCCG
>JAEEIT010000138.1 GCA_016281535.1 Clostridia bacterium
GTATCAGGGGGATCTTGAGGTGACGGATCTGACGGATACGTTTGTGTTCTCATGGGATCGCGAGGGGGCGGAGGCGCTTCCGGTGAAGGGGGTTGAGCCGTCGGAGCCGACTGCGGCGGGTTCGGATATTGATGGTGAGGCAGGCGGGTCTTCCGGCTCTGAAACAGCGAAGCCTGCGGATGGGTCGACCGGGACGACTGGGTCCGCGACGGCAACTACCGCATCGGGGTCCGCGGCCGGAAGTGGAACGACGGAAACAATGGCGCCGTCGGAGCCGACGGAACCACCGGAGCCGACATACGTGTTCCTGGAAGTGACGACGTCGGACGGACAGCCGTTCCTGGAGGCGCAGGTCGAGATCCGGGCGGCGGGCCCGGAGACCGTGGAGGAGACGGAACCGGGTGAGAGTACGTCTGCCTGATGCGTAAAAGCTCCGGGACAGTGCTTTTGCATAGGTATTCATGAGTTTGTATGAGATTGAACCGGATTGGGGCGTGTCCGGAGGGACTCGACATACCAAACCTTCCAAAATGAAGATTTGGTATGTTATTTGAGGCGGTTTTCGAGTGCCTCAACCTACTAAACTTCTGATTCTGTGAGTTTAGTATGTCAAAACCTTTATGCAGAGGGCTCCTTGGGCACAAAATAGCATACTAAATGCTTCAAACTCGGGTTTTAGTAGGTCGACGCCCTTCCAATCACGACATACCCAACCTACCAACCTTCTCAAAATGAAGATTTAGTAGGTTGGAGATGCCAGTTGACCTACCCAATGCCTGAAAATGGAAGTTTAGTATGTCATTCTTGAAAAGCACTATTCAATGAGCCCGCAGCGGATCCGGGCGGGCGCTTCCTGCGGTGAGGCCGGAACGCAGGGAATGAAGGCCTTAGCAGGGCACGACGATCACGTTCCAGGACAGCGGGCGGATCTGCGTGGTGAGAAGGCCGGCGTGGAAGCTGGCGCCTGCGCGCTCGACCGGCATGAAGCGTGTGTCATCGTCCGGCGAAGTGACGGCGGAGATGTCGTCGGAGCGGATCTCCCAGTGTTTCAGGGCGCGGCTGGTGTTTCCGGATACCTGGACTTCGTAAGGAATGACAGGGGAGAGAACGGGATCGGCCGCTCCCGAAGGCGTGGTGCTCGGTGCGAAGAAACCGCGCAGATCCAGCTCGAGCGGATAGGTCTCATGTTCGTTCCTGTTGATGACGAAGATGGAAAGACGCCCGGCTTCCTTATCCCAGGCCGCCGCACAATCCACATAGGGAACGTTGCTTCTGCCGGTGTATTGGGATGTGTCGTCGATGGCGTAGCCGGGCATGTCGAACGTCTCGGAGTCGACGGAGACCCGCATGGAGATGCCGCGCGCGTAGGAAAGAAGCTGCATGTAGGCGTAGTGGGAGGCGGTCCGCCAGGTGCGGTCGTGATTGCTTGCGCAGAGAGCAGAGAGGCCACCGGTCATGCAGCCGATCTTGACACGGTCGGCGTGACGGAGAAATGCCAGCTGGATGGAGGTCATCGCGAGAAGATGTTCCATGTCGCCGCCCGGGAAAACGTGATCCCTCATGTTGTCCGGATCGTGGCGGATGTATTTCCTTTCGGGATCGAAGCGGTAGTGGGTGCGGGCCATGTTATAGCGGCCCCAGCCCGGGTGAAGCTCCGAGTTCGGGCGGATCATGGCGCCGTATTCGTCGAAGGAGATCATCATCTTCTTCGGGGAGCGGTGCTTCGAAGCGACGTAGTCGCACATCGCGATCTCGGTGTTGATGAAGTCCTCGTAGTAGACCGAACCGCCCAGCAGGCAGCGGATGTCGCCCGGCGGGGCGCTGTGGTAGTGGTGGATGGACAGATAGTCCACGACATCGTAACACTGGTCGAGTACCTTCTCGTCCCATTCCGGGAAATGCTCCATGAACGGGGCGGAGGAGCCGCAGACCGCGGTCTTGATGGTGGGATCGATCCATTTCATGGCTTTGCTGGTTTCCTGACAGAGCACGCCGTAGCCACGGGGATCTTTCTCCCAGGAGCCCAGCTGCCAGTGCCCGTCCATCTCATTGCCGAGGTACCAGGTGTCCACGCCGTAAGGTTTCTCGTGCCCGTATTTGCGCCTGAGGTCGGACCAGTAGGTGCCGCCTTCGTGGTTGGTATACTCCACCAGATCCATCGCGTCCTGCATCGTGCCGGTGCCGAGGTTTACGGTATAGAGTGGCTTCGTGCCGGCCTTCTCCGCCCACTGCAGATACTCGTCGTGGCCGACCTCGTTCGTGATGTACTGATACCACGCCGGATCGAGGTGCACCTTGCGCTGGTCCTTCGGACCGATGGAGTCCTTCCACTGCCAGGCGGAGACGAAATTCCCGCCCGGGAGACGCACGGCCGGAAGACCAGTCCCGGCGATGGCCTCGAGGAAATCTTTCCTCATGCCCTGCTCGTCGGCGGTGGGATGCTTCGGGTTATACATCGTTCCGTTGACCATGGTCCCGATCGGTTCGAGAAAAGCACTGAACAGTCGGGGGGAGATCTCTCCGATGGGGAAATCCGGGTGAATGGTGATCCGTGCTTGTTTAGACATGTGAAAGTACCTCCTAAACGATGGGTTATAGTGCTTTTGCCGTATCCGCAGTAAGCGGAGGTGGCGGTTCTTATGCGTCCGTGAAGGGCGGAACGGATGGTTCGTGTGCGTCCGCAGTAAGCGGGCTTCTGGTTTCCTAGTTCTTGCCGGTCGAGATCTTCTTGATCCACTTCCTGCTTCGGAGCCTCCACACGCACCAGATGGTCTTGGCGATCTGGTCGGACTTCAGGAAGAAGTAGATCCAGAAGGCGGGCAGGTGGAAGATGAAGCCGGCCAGTGCTCCGAGGGGAAGCGCCATGGCCCAGAGGAAGATGTTATCTGCGAACATGAGGACGGTCGTGTCGCCGCCACCGCGGAGGACGCCCTTGGTCATGATGCTGTTCGTGGCCTGGAAGATGATGATCAGGCTGATCGCATTTAGAAGCTGGTAGGCGATGGAGACCGCTTCGGCAGAGGTTTTGTCGCCGTAGGACAGGATGACCGGGGTCTTCGTGAAGAAGATGAAGAGTGCCGACAGGAATCCCAGCGCGAAGCCCATGCCGAGGAAGAGCCAGCCCTGCTCCTCGGCCTGTTCTTTCCGCCCCTTGCCGAGAGACTGTCCGGTAATGATGGCGCCGGCCTGGCAGACGCCCTGGATCATGACGGTACTCAGCTGCTGCGTAACGGTCGTGATGGAGTTTGCCGCGACAAAAGCACTGCCGAGGTGGCCGATGACCATGGTGACAGCGTTGCTGCCGAACGCAAGGATCGCGTCGCTGATGAGAACGGGGATGCATACGCGGAAATATTCGGAGATGAGTGTCTTCGTCTTCATGAAGAGGTGGCGGAGCCTGAAGCCGATCTTTGTGTCGAAGATGGTTAAGTAGACCATGTCCGCGCCGGCCTCGAATACGCGGGCGAGAAGGGTGGCGAGCGCGGCACCGGCGATACCCATCTTCGGTGCACCGAAGTGCCCGAATATGAGGATATAGTTGCCGGTGAGATTGACCACCAGGGCGCCGAGTGAGACATATAGAGGGAAGCGGGACTGGCCGACACTTCGAAGGACGATGGCCGTTACCAGGGAGATTCCGAGGAAGAAGAAGGTCAGCGTGGAGTAACGAAGATACGTGATACCGAGGTCGATCAGAGCTTCTTTATCGGTGTAGGAGGTCATGATGAGCTTCGGAAGGAAAGCCGCGCCGATCGCGAAGATCGTGGCGAAGAAGAACATCAGGCGCAGCATCAGGCAGACGGTCTGCTTCAGAGAGATGTCCGCTTTCTCCTCGTTGTCGTGAGCCTTCTTCATGCCCCAGTAGCGCGACACGAGAACGGATGCTCCCATGCCGAGGCCCATACAGAAGATCTGGAAAATGAGGACATAGGCATTAGCCAGAGAGGCGGCGGAGAACGTGTCTTCGGAGTAGTGGCTGAGCATGATGTTATCCAGCATGCCGACGCCTACCGTGACCAGTGTCTGAAGGGCGATCGGGAAGCCCAGCACGAAGACTTTCTTATAGAAATGCGCGTCTTTCCGGAACAGTTTCATGCGTGGGTATTACCTTCAGTAGTGATATGTTTTCCTATAGCGGAACAGCAGGCCGATGGTTACGATGAGAGCGAGGATCTCTGCGCAGAGGCTCGCTGCCCATACACCGTTCAGGTCGAAGAAGATCGGCAGGATCAGGATCGCCAGCACCTCGAACAGGAGGGTCCTGAGAAATGAGATGAATGCCGATACGCGGCTGTTGTGAAGGGCTGTGAAGAAGGCGGAGGTGAATACCGCCAGGCCCATGACCATGTAGGATTTGCTGTGGAGTGCGAACCCTTCTTCGGTCATATGGAGGAGTGCCTCGTCATTGCCGAAGAAGAGCGCGGCGAAAGGCCCCTCGATGCACAGGGCGATGCCGTAGAGGACGAATCCCATAATGACGACAAAGATCGCGCTGCGCTTGAAGGTCTCGTGGAGTTTGTCATGCTGGCCGACTTCGTACTGGAAACTGAAGATCGGAGCGGAGCCGACGGCGAATCCGAGGAAGACGGCGCCGAAGAGGAAGCCGACGTTCATGAGAACGCCATATGCGGCCACACCATTGAGACCGACGAGCTGCATGAGTTTGTAGTTATACATGACGCTTGCCAGCGGATGGAAGATCTCGCTGACGAACTCGGAAGAACCGTTCCAGCAGACCGGCCCGATGATATGCGGGATGAATCTCGGCCGGACGAAACGGATCGCGATGGTCTTACTTGCGGCAATATAGATGAACGGGGCGACACCACCGATCAACTGGGAGATCGCAGTAGCCTGAGCAGCTCCGGCGATGCCCTGCTTCAGGACCCCGACGAAGACATAGTCGAGAAAGAGGTTCGATGCGGCGGAGACGAGGTTGATCAGAAGACCGACCTTCGGGCGCTCGGCGGCAGTGAGGAAACTCTGGAAAACGTTCTGGAGCACATACAGCGGGACGCAGGCAATCAGGATGCGCCCGTACTCCAGGCAGATCGGGACCAGCTCGTCATCCGCACCCATGAGGCGGGCGATCGGCTCGAGGAGCAATATCCCGATGACAGCGATCACGACAGATCCGACGATGGCTGCTACAGTCAGGAAGGTGAAATAATCACTGGCCTTATCCCTCTCGTTTCTTGCGAGTTCCTGCGCAATGACGGCGGAACCGCCGCCACCGATCATGTAGGCAAATGCACCGATCAGCAGTGGAAGCGGGGTGATGAGGGAAACGCCCGCGAAGGCTTCTTTTCCCACGTAATTATTGATATAAAGGCCGTCAACGACGCCGTACATCGAGGTGAAGAGCATCATCAGAACAGTCGGGATCACGAAACGGAACAGGCGCCCGTAAGTAAACTCATCGGACAACCGGATCCTCTTAGAAGTTATACCGTGACTCATCTGTTCCCCCTTTGAAACCTGTCTGATATTCTGACAGAAATCGTATCTGCCTGCTTACCCTGCTGAGGAAGACGCGTTTCTCCCGCCCCCCGGAGAGTTTCCGCTTCTTCAAACGAAAATAGTTTATCAGAATTTGAGAAGATAGTACAGTTTAGCGAGCAGGGACGGCGGAACAGGGAGTGCCAAGGCAGGGGAGTCGTCATCGAGCCCCGAGACAGGGGAGTCGTCATCGAGCGCCAGCCGACAGCATGGCATCGAGCGCCGGCGCGAGAAGTGGCCCCGCCAAGAGAATCACCGTCGCGCCGCGTGCTGAACAAGGAGAGATTCGGCTCGAAAAGCACTGGGAACAGTGCTTTTGCATAGGTATTCATTGAAATGAATGAGATTGGACGGGATTTGGGCGTGCCTGGAGGGGGCCGACACATTAAACGCTCAAAAATGAAGATTTAATGTGTCTTTTGGGCATGGTTTCAAAGGGGCTGACACATTAAATCTCACGAATCACTCGTTTAATGTGTAAAAAGCACTATGCACAGCCCCTCCAGGGTATGAAATGACACATTAAACCGTTCACAAATTGTAGTTTAATGTGTTTCGCTCCGGTGGTTACCCCAGTGTCGACACATTAAATTGCGAAAAACCGGAGTTTAATGTGTTTCACCACCCCGCGGAGGGAGAAGCACTGGTTCGGCCGTGTGATGGAACAGAAGTGATTCCGCTCGAAAAAAACTGGGAACAGTGCTTTTGCTGCGGAAATGGCGAGGAACAGCGCTTTTGCATAGGTATCCATGGTTTTGTATGAGATTGGACAGGAGTTGGGCGTGTCCGGAGGACCTCGACAGCCCCCAATCACGACATGTCCAGCCTACCAAACCTCTCAATTTGAAGATTTAGTAGGTTGGAGGTGTGGATCGAGAACTCCTTCCATAAGATGAAGGCGTATACCGGTGCCCTGGAATATAAAGTCACGAGGCCCGGTTTCTTTTTCGGATCCTCGTGACTGATTGGATCTTGAGTTTCGTGATGTGTCTCTTACACACCGAAAAGCGCTGCCACCGCGGCCTTGTCGACCTTTGACCCGATGACGCAGAGCTTGCCCGTGACGTCCGCGCCGCCGTTTCTTACGTCAGCCTCGCCCGGTACATAATCGAAGTGGATCCACTTTCCGTCCTCGCCGGCAACGATGCCCTTGGCGCGGAGGATCATGCCGAAATCGCCGGTGTCGAGCTCTTCGAGCGCGGCACGGATCGATGCTTCGGAGAACTTCTTCGAAGTCTCGAATCCGATGCTGTCGAAGACTTCGTCTGCATGATGATGACCTTCGTGGTCATGGTCATGGTCGTGGCAGCCACAGGTGCAGTCCGGACCATGGTCATGGTCGTGGTGATGCTCATGCTCGTGATCGTGCTCATCCTCGTCGTGATCGTGATGGTGATGGTGTTCGTGTTCATCCTCGTCATGGTCATGGTGGTGATGCTCGTGGTCATGGTCATGTTCGTGCTCGTGGTCCTCATCGTGGTCGTGATGATGGTGGTGATGCGCATTCTGCTCCGCCTCGAGAAGCGCGGCAGCCATATCATCGGCCGTAAGCGGATTCTCGATAGCCTCGCGGATCTGTGTCCCGGAGAGATTCTCCCACGGAGTGGTGATGACCTGCGAGTGATCGTTGATCTCACGGATCAGGGAGATGGCGGTATCCAGCTTCTCCTGCGCGATGTTGCCGGTACGGGACAGGATGATGGTGCCGGCATACTTGATCTGGTTCTCATAGAACTCCTTGAAGTTCTTCAGGTAGATCTTGCACTTGCTGGCGTCGATGACGGTAACGGTACCGCAGACCTCAGTGCCCTCGACCTTCTCAACGGCGGCCACGACATCGGAGAGCTTGCCGACGCCGGAGGGCTCGATAAGGATGCGATCCGGAGAGAACTTGTCGATGACCTCCTTCAGGGCTGTGCCGAAATCGCCGACCAGAGAGCAGCAGATACATCCGGAGTTCATCTCGGTGATCTCGATGCCGGCCTCCTTGAGAAAACCGCCGTCGATACCGATCTGACCGAATTCGTTCTCGATGAGGACGAGCTTCTGGCCCTGGTATCCGTCGGAGATGAGTTTCTTGATCAGCGTGGTCTTACCCGCGCCTAAGAATCCTGAGAAAATGTCTACTTTTGTTGCCATGTTTATTTTCCTTCTTTCATTAAATTCATCGTTGCGGCCGCTGCGCTATGGGCGCGGCCTTTTGCTCTATTTGCAGCCGCTACGCTACGGGCGCGGCTTCCGGCTCCACCGGCGGCCGCCGATTCGCGCGGCCTCAGCAGGCTCAGCTGAAATAGATGATGTCATTCGACGGCGCATCCGTCAGGTGGAAGTTCTCGACCTGCAGACACGGGATCGCCACCGGATTACCCTGGGAGTCATCCCGGAAGAACCCGATCTTCCCCGTGACAGACAGCCATTTTCCCGCAGGAAAACCGGGACGCACCTTATGCAGGCACAGCATGGAGATCATGCCGATATCATTCGCACAGCATGTGTACGCCTTCCGCTGCAGAACGAAAGCCTTATCCCTGTGCTCACGCATGAGCACGGCCTGACCGGTGACGGTGATACGCTTGCCGTTATAGCGTTTGACATTATCGAGCGCATCCGTATAGAAAAGCCCGAAATCGTCCGGAGCAATGACACACGGATCATCGTCGAGATTGTAGGGGAGATAGTCCCCGATATCGATCATGTTTCCGTCCATCCCGAAGAAAGACAGATTCATGCTCGGGTTCAGTGATTTTACCGAACCACGTAACTTAGGTATGTTATTCACTTCCGGATCCACGCGGTTGAAGATGACGTTATCGCAGAACCGGTAGTAATCGGCGAACATGGTCTGCATGTTCCGGTAGTAGTCGTTATAGGTGCTGGCGTCCACGATGCAGATGGCGGCAGCGAGTGCCCACCTCTCCGGTACGTCCACTTCGTCGAAAAAAGCACTGGGCGATACGGATCCGTTCCATTCGATGAGGACCACGTCCGGGTGATACTTCGCATCGAGGTTATACGTGAAGGCGCGCGTGACCTCGTCGGTCTCGGCCGTGATGACCTTCAGGAATTTGCAGGGCGCCTTCTCCTCAGGAGGCAGCTCCACCTCGCCCTCCTCGGTCAGAAGGATCAGGACACGCTTATCCTGGAAGCTTCCGTCCCCGATCCAGCTCTGGATGAAGGAGGTCTTTCCGCTATCGAGAAATCCTGTAAAAAAATAAACCAGACAGTCTTCCATAGTTTCCTCGTTCTACGGGCGTGGGGCCACTTCGCGGACACGCCCTGTTTCACTTTATTCCTTCTTTCTATTCATTACCAGATAATATTGTCGTATCAAACCGCAAGAATTTCAAGCATGATTTTGTGTGAAAAATGCTAAAAATATGCCGTTTTGCGCAAATGACTCCTATTCCTCCTGCGTGCGGCATAGGTGACCGCCATGCGTCTTTATGCTAAAATATGGGCAGTTCTCGGGATCGCTTCCGGTGCAGCCTTTTACGAAAGAGCGATCCTGGCCGCGGAGCCTTCGGGACCGTGGCCGCAAGATAAGAGCGCGTGCCTTCCGGCGCGCCGGAAAGAGAGACTGTATTTATGAAGAAGAGAATTATCAGTTCCATTCTTATACTGGCCATGATCACGGCGATGGCAGGATGCCGGATGCCGAAGAAGCATGTCGAGACGACGCCTTCGGATCTTCCGAGGCCGATCGAGCATACCTCAGAGACGGAACCGCCGGAGACGGAAGAGACGCTTCCGCCGTATCACTGCGTGAACCCGAAGTTCGAAGGCCTCTCCGCAGAGGAGATATGTGCGCTTCTGACGCTCGAAGAGAAGGCCAGCCAGATGATGCAGGGCGCGAATTACGAGATGCCGCTCGAGGAGATGCAGCAGAACTGCTACGGCTCCGTGCTCTCCCACTATCCGCAGTGGCCGGCCGCCCCGCAGGATGAGTGGATGGAGGTCAGCAACCGCTATCAGGACGCGGCGCTTCTTTCCGATGTCCGTATCCCGTACATCTACGCGAACGACTGTGTCCACGGCGTACTCGAAGCCCGCGGATCAGTGATTTTTCCACATAATATCAATGTCGGCGCGGCGAATGACACGGCGCTTACCTTCGAACTGGGCATGCTGACCGGGTCGGACATGCTCCACTGCGGCATGCGCTGGAGCTTCTCGCCCTGTGTGGCATCGGCGCAGGATCCCCGCTGGGGACGCACCTATGAGTCCTATTCCAGCGACGAGACACTGGTTTCCTCGCTGGCCACCGCCTATGCGAAAGGACTGATCGAGCAGGGCATCATCGCGTGCCCGAAGCATTTCGTGGCGGACGGCTATGTCCTCTTCGGCACAGGCGAAGACGACCGCCTGATCGACCGTGGCGACGCACAGCTGACGGATGAGCAGCTGGCGAAGTGCCTCCAGGTCTATAAAGATCTGATCGATGCAGGCGTGCAGTCGATCATGCTGTCGCACTCTTCCGTAAACGGCGTGAAGATGCACGAGAATGCGGAACTGATCAGCAAACTCCGGAACGATCTCGGTTTCACGGGCGTGATCCTCTCTGACTGGGATTCGATCCATAACTGCTCCGGCGAATCGGATAAGGAGAACATCATCCTCTGCGTCAATGCCGGTATCGACATGTTCATGGAAGCAGAGAATTACGAACTGAGCCGCGATCTCATCGTCGAAGCGGTCCACGAGGGCAGCATCCCGATGGAGCGGATCGATGAGGCGGTAACACGCATTATTCAGATGAAGATAGACTGTGGGGCTTTCGAAGATCCGTTCTTCGAGAACACAGTGCCTTTCTATGACTGGAACAGTGAGCATGCGCACGAAGTCGCCAGAAAACTGGCTGCGGAGTCTATGGTGCCGCTGGTCCTTCCGGAGGATGGCCCGATCACACTGGCGGAGGGCATGAAGGTCTTCGCGCTCGGACCGGCCCTGGATGATTCCGGTGTGCTGTGCGGTGGCTGGACCTACCTATGGCAGGGCGGTACCGATGAGGACGCCGGCGGTGCGAAGTGGTGCTCCGAGGGTCCGACGATCCTGGAGGCACTTGAGGCTTCGGCCGCAGAAATCGGCTTCGAGATCGTGACGGATCCGGAAGAGATGGAGAACTGCGATGTGATCCTCCTGTGCGTAGGTGAGACCCCCTATGCGGAATGGTACGGCGATACCGAAGATCTCTCGATCACCGGCGAGCTCGCCCTTCCGGGTAATCAGGAAGCCATCGAGACCATTGCGGAATATAAGGACCAGTTCTCCGAGAAGAAGAAATCCCAGTCGATCCCGGTCATTACTCTGATCGTAGCCGGAAGAAATGTCATCATCTCCGATTATGTCGACGATTGGAACGAAGTCGTGATGTGCTACCTCCCGGGCTCCGAAGGCGGCAATGCCGTAGCGGATATCTTAACCGGCGCGGCCGAGTTCTACGGACGTCTCCCGATGCCGTACTATTCCTCCGTCGAGCAGATCGGTGCCAGCGAAGAGACCATCGAAGAATTAGGCGAATACTGGCTGCCGGTCGGATTCTCCGCGGCAGAACCGGAAGTACCTGATGATGGAGAGATCTCCGACGACGCACAAGATACAGACGAGTAACAGGAAGGATCCGGCGATGAGCGAAGAGAATACCTCAGAGGAAAAAGCACTATACGGGTATTGTCCTAAATGCGGCGAAGGTTTTGATAAACCATACACGCACTGTCCGTTCTGCAATGCGCCGAATCCCCGCCTGGATCAAGATCTCGAGACGAAGAAGACCCGAGTCGAGGAACTCCTCGCTGCCCAGATGGCCGCGAACCGCGCCTGGGCGGACATGAACCGCGAAGAAGTGGCGATGCAGGTCGAAGCACAGCAAGAGCAGAACCTTCAGGACATGAAGGCACAGCTGAATCCCCTGAATAGGAGGAAGACAGCAGGTTCTTCCACTCCCGGTCTCCCATCCGAGAACACAACATCCGGCCTCAACCGCGTGGGAAGCACTTCGCCTGCGACTCCCACAGATCCCGCCAACGGAGTCGAGATGCCGAAGGGCATCGCATACGGATGTGGCGGCGCCCTCATATGGATCCTCGTCCTCCTCGGTGGCCTCGCCCTCCTCGGAATCGTACTGTGGTTCCTCCTACACTGACACCCGCTCAATCGTTCCTGTCGACTTTTTATTTTGCGCCGTATGAGCCTAAAACCCGCATAAATACGCACTGTTACGGAGAGTAACAGTGCTGTCACAGCTCGTCTATGGTGTTTTATGTCATGATCAACGTAAGATGGCCTCGTAAACAAAACCAGCCACGAAGTGGTAAGATGAAAAAAGGAGATCATGACTATGACATTAGGTGAAAAGATTAAAGAAGCAAGAAAAGAAGCAGGGTTCTCACAGGAACAGCTGGCCGAGAAGATGTCTGTTTCCAGATCCGCGATCGCGAAGTGGGAAACAGATAAGGGAATACCGGATGTGAACAATCTGAAAGTGATGTCCCAGCTTCTGGGCGTGAGTATCGATTATCTTCTGGATGATGGGGAGAAGCTCAGCTTTAATGAGATCAAAGAACCGATCAATCTCGAAGATTTTGAGAAGACCGGCAAATGCAGAGATAAAAAAGACGCTGTCTGCTTGTCCAAACACAAAGATGCCAGTGCGATCTATGCACTGATACCAACTAAGAAAATGACAACGGCGGAGAAGATCCTTGATTTTGTCGTTCAACCCGGAATTGTTGAGGTGCTGGACCGGTTTAAGGAACTTGCCGGATTCTATCTTGTGGAAAAAGGAAGCAGACAGTATTTCGTGAAGGTCACCAACGATTTTATTACTACAAATGAACTGGCAGAGAAAATCTCCGGGAACAAATTCGTTCTTGGCGATCACAAATACAGAAAAGGGTACAAGATCCTATAAGCCTGAAAAAATACCTTCGACGCTCCTCCGCAGGGCAACGCCCGAGGACAGAGCAAGAAGGTATTTTTTCTGTTTTCTTAAATGTGAGGATCAGGAATCCTTACCGTCTCTGATCACATTTCTCTTAATCTTCCCGGAGATGGTCTTCGGCAGTTCCGTGACGAACTCGACGACACGCGGGTACTTGTACGGTGCGGTATTCGTCTTGACGTATTCCTGGATCTCTTTCTTCAGTTCCTCGGTCGGCTCGGCGCGGCCCGGAACGAGTACGATCGTAGCCTTTACGACGATGCCACGGACACCCTGCGGGTCCGGAGTACCGGTAACGGCACACTCGAGTACGTACGGCAGTTCCATGATGACGCTCTCGATCTCGAAAGGTCCGATACGGTAGCCGGAAGACTTGATCACATCGTCGACACGACCGACATACCAGATGTATCCATCTTCATCCTTCCAGGCGGTATCACCGGTATGGAAGTAGCCGTCATGCCAGGATTCACGGGTCTTCTCTTCGTTCTGATAGTATCCGAGGTACAGTCCACACGGAACGACTTCCTTCGTGTTGATGCAGATCTCACCGGTTGTACCGGGCGGGCAGTCATTGCCGTCTTCGTCAAGGATATGCACGTCATAAGGTGTGACGGCCTTACCCATGGAGCCGAGGCGGATCGCAGAACCGACGAGGTTACCGATAACAAGGGAAGTCTCGGTCTGGCCGAAGCCCTCCATCAGGCGGATACCTGTCGCACGCATGAACTGGTTAAATACCTCAGGGTTCAGTGCCTCACCGGCAACGGTCGCATACTTCAGGGAAGACAGATCGTACAGGGACAGATCCTCCTTAACGAGGAAGCGGTACATGGTCGGCGGTGCACAGAACGTGGTTACGTGATACTTGCTGAACATCGGCAGGATCTCATTGGCATGGAATCTGTCGAAGTCGAAGGTAAAGGTCGGCGCTTCGCAGAGCCACTGTCCGTAGAGCTTGCCCCAGAGGGATTTTCCCCAGCCGGTATCGGAGATCGTGAAGTGCAGGCCGTTCGGATCGACGTTATGCCAGTACTTCGCCGTTGCGAAATGACCGAGAGAATACTT
The DNA here is from genome assembly GCA_016281535.1 of Clostridia bacterium. GTDB lineage: Bacteria > Bacillota > Clostridia > Saccharofermentanales > Saccharofermentanaceae > Scatonaster. The sequence continues at coordinate 13,505 of JAEEIT010000138.1, forward strand.
GTGGGAGTGGGCGGCGATCTTCGGATAACCGGTGGTACCGGAAGTGAAGAACATGACCATGGTGTCATTTCCCTGTGTCGCATTCTCCGGACGGGCGAACTCGTCACTGAACGCAGGCATCTCATAGTTGAAGTTATGCCACTTGGCGCTCATGCCCTCCATCGGAAGGAATCCCTTTCCATTCTGATCGAAAAGCACGGCTTCGCTCTTGAGGCCTGCTTCGTCGGCAGAAGCCTTTCCTTCGAGGACCTTGAGGAGGTTTACACCTGCTTCGTCATCGGCACCGTTGGCCATGATGAAGGTGATGTCCATACCTGCTTTCTCAGCCGCTTTCTGTGCCTCGAGCGCCGTGTCGCCGTTACCGGTGATGACGATCGCGGAGACGCCTGCGGACTTGAAACGATAGTCGAAATCGTGTTCCTTCAGAAGGTTCGTGGCCGGGATCGCGATCGCACCGATCTTATGAAGTGCGAGGATCGAGAACCAGAACTGGTAGTGACGCTTCAGGACCAGCATGACACGGTCGCCGTGCTTAATGCCGAGGCTCTCGAAGTAGTTCGCCGTCATAGCGGTGTATTTCTTCATCTCGGCGAAAGTAAAGCGGTGATCGGTCTTGCCGTCTTTTGCGACCCACATCATGGACGTCTTGTTCGGGTCCTTCTCCGCCATGGCATCGACGAGGTCGAAGGCGAAGTTGAACTTATCGGCTTCCGGTGTATAGGAGATCGACGTCAGCTTGTTGTTGGCATCGAGTGTGTCGGTGACATACTTTCTGTAGATCGGATCCTTCACGGCCGCCAGATCGAAGTTGGTCTTGTTATCTTCGACGTAAGAAGTCTGAACGGTCTTCTCGTAGGTCGCGCCTTGCGTCCACTTCTCCGGATTCAGTACGATCGCGTAGAAGGTGCAGTCCTCGCCGCCGATTGCATACTCGTTATGCGGAGTTCTACTGTCGAAGAAGATGGAGTCACCGGGATACAGGATCTCGGAGTGGTCACGGAGCATGACCTTCAGGCACCCCTTGGTGACGATGTTCAGTTCCTGACCGGAGTGGGTGACAAGCTTATACGGCGGGTTCAGGGCTTCCTCAGAGTAGGGGATGGTGACCTCGAAAGGCTCGCACAGCTTATTTCTGAAGAGGTGGCCCAGACGCATGTATTTATATCCGGCGCGGCGGGTGATCGGAAGACCCTCGCCCTTTCTTGTTACGGCATACTCGCGCAGAGCCGGTGTCGTACCTTCCATCAGCTCGGAGATCTCGACTCCGCAGAGATTGGCGACTTTATATACGAAAGTGAAGCTGAAGTCTTCCTGACCTTCTTCGTACTTCAGGTACTCTTCTTCAGTGACCTCGACCTTCTCGGCCATGTCCTTGGTGGAGAGTCCCATGTCCAGACGCAGTGCTTTGATACGGCTGGCTACCTCCGAGATCTTCTGCTCGAGAAGACCACCCTGGTCGCCGCTTCTCACTAATGATTCATTCTTTTCTAGTTCGCTCATTTTCCAATTCCTCCATAAGCTCCCTACAAGCTGCGTCTTCTTCTTGCAAATCAAGGCAATAAAAAACGCCCCAATATCCACCTTCGGACATTGAGACGGCTATTTACCGCGGTACCACTCAATTTGCGAGAAAACCTCGCCACTTAATAGGTTCTATCAAACCCTTTGCCTTAACGCGGCTCTTACGGATACAGTCTACTCAAGTCGGGCTCCATTTCTTCTGCTTCGGCAGAAGCACTGGATTCTCTCCTTATTCGGTGTATCAGCTCAGAAGCGATAGTCATACGGATCATCCCGGATACCGGCTTTCAGCAGTGCGCCGGCTCTCTGTGAGGCGAAATGGTCACGACCTTCTTCGTCATAGCCTTTTACTTGAAGTGATGATAATGCGCGGGAAACCGTTTGTCAACACTTTTTTTCACAATTGTTCCGAATCGAGGGTATTCACGAATACTTATTAGGGTGTATAATCTAGCGTAGGGTGAAAAGGTGTGCAGTTAGAAGTCTGTACGATAAACGGAGGATTTATGAGGGTTTCGAATACGACAAGAAGAATTTTTGCCATCGGGCTCCTGCTCGCTATTGTTGTCGCGTTCAGTGGATGCAGCGAGTTGCCTTTCCTTAGTAACGATAAGAAGACGAAAGAAGAGTATCAGACCGAAGCTACTGATCTTGCACAGAATATCCTTAAGAAGATGCTGTATGGGGCTTATGACGACGTGAAGTCGTATGTGGATTCGGAAGCCCGTTCGAAGGTCAGCGAAGTGATCACCGGCATGGCAGAGGGTCTTGGCAAAGATGCGAGCATCACTGTCGAGTCAGTCTTTACCGAGGACAAGACTTACGATACCCAGGTGCAGTTCCGCATTACTCTTACCTTCGCCAAGCACACCACTTCCGTCATGTGTGTCATGAAACTGGCCCGCTATAACGGCAGCTGGCGTATCTATAATGCCATACCGTTCTGCTCCGACCTGAGTAAACTGAACTCGATGTATATTGATGGAAAAGCGGAAGATGCGAAAGACCAGAAGTAGAATTACCGTGAACGAACGGAACGGCGGGTTCCGGATCGACACGGCCCATACCACATATATAATGACAATCAAGGATGGCCTGTATTTAGGCCATTTCTATTATGGCGGACGCCTTCCCGAAGAGGACGGCATGTCCTATAAGGAGGCCTTTGCCCCCTCGATGTCCCCTGTTGAGACGAAGCGTGAGATGGTGATTTTTCAGGACGGGTTCCAGTTCGAGTATCCCGGATGGGGTACGGGCGATTCCCGCGAAGGCGCCATCCGTGCGAAGGATCCTCTCGGTACGACCCGCGTGAACCTGCTCTACCAGGCTTACCGTATTTCTTCTTCAAAAGCACTGATCCCCGGCCTTCCGTCTACTTTTTCTTCTGAAGGGGAAGGGGAGATGCTGGAAATCGACCTGAAGGATCCGGATACAGGGCTTCTGGTCACGCTGCGCTATAGTCCGTGGGAAGAATGCGACGTGATCGCAAGATCGGTCGTCGTCCGCAACGAAAGTAAAGATACATTCGATCTTGAGAAGGTCCTTTCGCTGGTACTGGATATGCCCGGTAAAGATATGTCGGGAAGACCCTTCGAACTTATGACGTTCCAGGGGACATGGGCCAGAGAATTTACAAGAGATGTACGCGGGATCGGCTACGGCATAACAGGCGTTTCGTCGGTCTGCGGGAAGACCGGAAGCCGCTGCCAGAGTTTCCTGGGACTGGTGTCGCCGGGGATCACCCAGAACAGCGGGGAAGTGTACGGCATCCAGCTTCTGTATTCCGGTAACTTCCGCTCGGCGGTCGAGAAGACCCCGTATGACGACATCCGCGTCAGTACCGGCATCCATCCGGAAGGGTTCTCCTGGAAGCTTGCTCCCGGTGAAGTCTTCTATGCTCCGGAAGCCGTCATGACGTATTCCGATCAGGGACTGGGGCGCATGAGCCGGAACTTCCATGATCTTTACCGGAAGCATCTGATCCGCGGGAAATACAGAAATGCGAGAAGACCGATCCTGATCAACAACTGGGAGGCGACGTATTTTGATTTCGATACGGATAAACTCCTGGCCATCGCCGGGAAGGCGAACGAATGCGGGATCGAGATGCTGGTCGTCGATGACGGGTGGTTCGGAAAGAGAAACGACGATAACACGAGCCTTGGCGACTGGACCGTGAATGAAGAGAAGCTTCCCGGAGGACTTCGAAGGCTCGGTACGGAATTAAAGAAAATGGGCATGAAGTTCGGGCTGTGGGTGGAGCCGGAGATGGTCTCACCGGATTCGGATCTTTTCCGTGCGCATCCGGACTGGGCCATCGCGATCCCGGGAAGAGAACCGGCGCTGTCGAGAAACCAACTGGTGCTCGATATTTCCAGAGAAGATGTAAGGGACTATCTTGTGGGTGTTCTGACGAAGGTGTTCGAGGAGGCCGGTGTTGACTATGTAAAGTGGGACATGAACCGCCATCTCTCGGATCTGTATTCGGCGGCTCTCCCGGCAGAGCGTCAGGGTGAACTCCTCCACAGATTCGTGCTGGGTGTGTACGATCTTCAGGAGCGGATCCTTACGGCATTCCCGGATCTGCTTCTCGAGAACTGCAGCAGCGGTGGCTCGCGATTCGACCCGGGCATGCTCTATTATAGTCCGCAGATCTGGACGTCCGACGATACGGATGCCTATGAGAGGATCCGTATCCAGGAAGGCGCGGCGACGCTGTATCCCCTTTCTTCCATGGGTGCACATGTATCCATCTGTCCGAACCATGTGACAGGAAGGACCGTGCCCTTCATGACGAGAGGGCATGTGGCTCTGGCCGGAACCTTCGGCTATGAGCTTGATATCACAGCGATCCCGGAAGAGGAACATCGCATGATCCGCCGTCAGGTGGAACTCTTCCATAAGTATAACGATCTGGTCCGTGAAGGGGACTACTACCGCATGGATTCGGTTCGTGACAACGGTTTCCTCGACTGCTACGGAGTGGTCTCGAAAGATCGGTCCGAGATGCTTCTGACTGTCATCTTCGTCATGAACCGTCCCTGCACGCCGAACCGGCGTATCCATATCCGGGGACTCGATCCGGAGAAGAAATACCGCGTAAGCCTGATCAGCGATTCCACGGAGAAAGAGCCTGCGAACGATTCGGCAGAAGAGCCGGTAAACGATTCGGAACCGGTCTGCATCGCGCATGGTGCGACGCTGGGAAGATCCGGCCTTCTGATCTCGTGCCGCTACGGTGATTTCCAGTCGCTCCTATTCCATATCACGGAAGTGAACGAATAATGGAAGACCTTTGTCCGGAGCTTTCACATCAGAATCATTCTTCCGCACCGGAACAGAAGAACCAAGGACGGGAAGTGGATTGCCGGATCCTGCATCTACTTGAAGGCGCAAGATCTGCCACAGGGATCACGGTGATCATCGACGTGTTCCGTGCTTTTTCTGTCGAATGCTATCTATACGAGATGGGCGCGTCACTGGTCCGTCCCGTCGGGACGATCGAAGAGGCGCGGGCCCTTCACGAAGCCATTCCCGGCTCGATCCTGGTCGGAGAACGGCAGGGCATCCGCTGTGAGGGGTTCGATTTCGGGAATTCTCCTTCCCAGATACTAAGAGGCCGGGAGATGGTCAGAGGCCGTGTGGCGATCCATACGACCAGTGCCGGTACGCAGGGGATCGTGAACGCGGCCGGCGCCTCGGAGATCTTAACAGGAAGTCTGGTGAATGCCAGAGCCGTGGCCGCCTATATCCGGAACCGCCTTCGCGCAGCACCGCTGATGCCGGTATCACTGGTGGCCATGGGCTTATCTGCGAAGACGCCTGCAGTGGAAGATGAACTCTGCGCCGAGTATATCCGTGCCTATATCGAAGGACAGAAGATCCCGCCGTCCTTCGAAAGAAGACGGCGGGATCTGAAAAACTTCGATGGGAAGCGGTTCTTCGATCCGAAGATGCAGGAGCATTTCCCCGAAGAAGACTACCACATGTGCATAGAAGAAAGTGCTTTTGCCTATGTGTTACGGGTAGCAAGAGACGAATTCGGCTACTACTCGGAGAAGATCCCGGTCGGTCAGGAGGATTGATCATCTCCGACTTCTACGGTGATCTCGACTATCTGCCCGTTGCGGTGAATGGTCAGCTCCAGCTCGCCGCCTACACCCGCGTCGTTGATGTACTTCTTCAGGTCCGAAACATCCGTGACATCACTGCTGTTGATCTTGACGATCACATCGCCGGGCTTGATGCCGGCACGCTCGGCCGGGCTGCCGGGTACGATATCACTGATACCGATTCCGCCGTCTGCGTTATAGCCGTTCGAGTCCGTAACCGTCTCGGCGTATACACCGATGTACGGGTTCTCAGCATAGCCTTTCTCGATGATGCTGTTGATGTTGTTCCGCACGCTGTCGATCGGAATGGCGAACCCGATGCTCTCGATGGAGGCTTCGGTATCTCCGTTATTGGAGTACTTGGCGTTCGTGATACCGATGACCTCTCCATACATATTAAAGAGCGCGCCGCCGCTGTTACCGGAGTTGATGGCGCAGTCGGTCTGGATGAGATTCATCTGCAGATTGTCGTTCAGAGTGACATTGCGGTTCAAGGCACTGACGCAGCCCTTGGTGAGCGAGAAAGTGAGCTCGCCCAGAGGATTGCCGATGGCAATCACGTCGTCTCCGACATTGAGGTTGTCCGAGCTTCCGAGAATGACCGGAGTCAGGCCCTCGGCGTCGATCTTCAGTACGGCCAGGTCGTTCTTCGCGTCGTAGCCGACCACTTCCGCGTCGTAGGTCTTATTATCAAATGTAGTGACCTTGATGTCGCTGCCGTCTTCGATGACGTGGTAATTGGTCACGATATATCCGTCGGCTGTCAGGATGAAGCCGGATCCGGATACTGCTGCAGTGGTATCGTAGCCGTAGTAGTTGTACTGTACAGAAGTGGCGATGCCGACTGTCGAGTTGACATTAGCAGCGTAGATCTCCGAAGCGGTGTGCAGTTCACTCGTGTCGATCGTGCTGGTGTTGATGACGGCATACTCGCGGTTGCCTTCCACGACGGTGGTCTGCTTCTTCGCGCTGTCGGAACTGCTGCCTGAATTCTTCTGTGCCGTTTTCTTCGCGGCGGATACGGCTTCGCTCTTGACCTGATCGGCCCAGCGCAGACCGAGTGCGAGCGCACCACAGGTGCTCAGTCCGGCACCCAGTACCAGGAAGGCGACCGCCACTGCGGCGATGCGCTTGCGGCTCATTGTCACGTTCTTAGCCGTGGCATCTTTACGGGATTTCTTCTCTTTCTTTGCTTTCTTTGCCTGCTTCGTGTCAGAGGCTGCTGCCTGAGCAGGAACCGCGGCGGAAGAGGTGGAAGAAGGTGCGGCAGAGACCGGGGCCAGAACCGGAGATGAGGCAGAGGCTGGGGTCAGAACCGGCGATGCGGAACTTCCCGTCACGCTTCCGGGTGTCAGGACCGGTGTGTAAGAAGGCATGGACTGCTGCATCGGATTCAGCACAGGGGTGGAGACATCCTGCGATGCCGGCGTTTCCGCCGTCGGTGCCAAGACCGGCTGAGCCGCGGGTGCAGCCATTTGTGGCGCAAGTACCGGCTGAGCTGCGGGCGCGGTCATCTGCGGTGCCAGAACCGGCTGAGATACCGGGGTACCCTGCGGAGCAGGGGTCATCGGCTGGCCCGGGTTCACCTGCATGTAGACAGGGGGACGCGAAACAGATGTGGGAGAGAGGATCGGTGGCTGCATAGCCTGACCGGCCGTACGATATTGCCCACCAGAAGAGATCACGCTCGAGCTGACGGGTGTTGGAAGTCCGTTATTTTCTAATGAAGAATGCATATTGTTGTTGGTATCTATTGACATAATCTCGTCTCCTTTCTGATAAGGTGAGAAATCATCTTAACTAGATTATACTCTAGGCGCGCAAGTATAAAATTACCTTAAAGTCACTTATACACACTTCTATTTCGCTTCATTTCTCCGCATCCGCAGAAATTCCATGTAATGGTCAATGTAAAGCGCTTTTACATGGACCACTATATAGACTTTCCGCCATATTCCATGTAATGGTCAATGTAGAGTGCTTTTACATGGACTACTATATAGACTTCGGGGGCGCCCCGATTTTTTCGAGACGCCCCCGTCGGATTCTTTATAAGATTGAAAAGCACTGGATCAGATGATGTCCTTGTGATGATCCTGCAGGCTCTTCACCGGGAAGTTCGGGTTCGCCTTATAGGCTTTGATACCCTCGGCGCTGGCCTTCGCGGCTGCCATGGTGGTGATGTACGGCACTCTGTGACGGATCGCTTCTTTTCTGATATAGCTGTCGTTGTGGACGGATGTCTTGCCGGCCGGTGTGTTGATGATCAGCTGGATCTCACCGTTCGTGATCTTATCCGTGATGTTCGGACGGCCTTCGTAGAGCTTGTTGACACGCTCCGCGTCGATGCCGGCTTCCTTGATCATTTCATAAGACTTGCCGGTTGCCAGGATATGGAAGCCGAGTTCGTCGAATGCCTTGGCGATGTCGATGAGCTCGTCCTTATCGCGGTCACATACGGACAGGAGGACATTGCCCTCGGACGGAAGCTTCGTCTGGGTCGCTTCCTGTGCCTTGAAGTAAGCTTCGCCGAAGTCATCGGAGATACCCAGAACCTCACCGGTGGATCTCATCTCCGGTCCGAGTACCGGGTCTACTTCCTGGAACATATTGAACGGGAAGACGGCTTCCTTCACGCCGTAGTGCTTGATGATACGGTCCTTGAGCTCCGGAACCGGGGACGGCTTGCCGGTCAGCTCGGATGTCATGATCTCGGTTGCGACCTTGACCATGTTGATGGCGCAGACCTTGGATACCAGCGGTACGGTACGGGAAGCACGCGGATTTGCCTCGAGTACATAGACGACATCGTCTTCGATCGCGTACTGCATATTCATCAGGCCTCTAACGTTCATCTCGATAGCGATCTTCTTCGTGTACTCCTTGATGGTTGCGATCTGCTTCTCGGTAAGGTTCTTCGAAGGCAGGATGCATGCAGAGTCACCGGAGTGTACGCCGGCGAGCTCGATGTGCTCCATGACAGCCGGAACGAAGCAGTGCTGGCCATCGGAGATCGCGTCTGCCTCACACTCGGTAGCGTGGTGCAGGAAGCGGTCGATCAGGATCGGACGGTCCGGGGTAACGCCTACGGCGGCATTCATGTAGACACGCATCATCTCGTCGTCATGTACGACTTCCATGCCGCGTCCGCCGAGGACGTAGGAAGGACGGACCATGACCGGATAACCGATCTTGTTCGCGATGGCGAGAGCATCGTCTACAGTAACTGCCATACCGGCTTCCGGCATCGGGATGCCGAGACGGTCCATCATGGCGCGGAAGTGATCTCTGTCCTCAGCGAGGTCGATGGTCTCCGGTGTGGTACCTAAGATGTTGACGCCGTTCTTCTTAAGGTCAGCCGCCAGGTTCAGAGGTGTCTGGCCGCCGAACTGGGCGATCACGCCGACCGGCTTCTCTTTATCGTGAATAGCGAGAACATCTTCCAGAGTAAGAGGCTCGAAGTAGAGCTTGTCGGAAGTGTCGTAGTCAGTGGAAACTGTCTCCGGGTTGCAGTTGACGATGATCGACTCAAATCCCATCTTCTTCAGGGCGAGTGCGGCGTGTACGCAGCAGTAGTCGAACTCGATGCCCTGACCGATACGGTTCGGGCCGCCGCCTAAGATCATGATCTTCTTCTTGTCGGAAGACGGGCTCTTATCCTCGGAGAGGTGATAGGTGGAGTAGTAATAAGCCGCATCCTGTGTGCCGCTTACGTGTACGCCTTCCCAGGCTTCACGGATGTTGTACTGGTAACGTGCATTTCTGATATCTTCTTCCGGAACCTCGAGGAGCTTGCTGAGGTACCGGTCGGAGAAACCGTCGAGCTTCGCCTGGCGGAGGATATCCTCTGCCGGAACAGCGCCCTTGATCTTAAGAAGTGCTTCTTCTTCCTGTACGAGCTCGAGCATCTGCTCTAAGAACCAGTGCTTGATCTTCGTGAGCTGGTAGAGCTCTTCGATGGTTGCGCCCTTTCTCAGTGCTTCGTAGAGGATGAACTGTCTGTCGGATGTCGGGTATGCCAGCATGTGCATCAGTTCTTCCTTGGAAAGGTCGTGGTAGTTCTTCGCAAAGCCCAGGCCGTAGCGTCCGGTCTCGAGGCTGCGGATCGCCTTCTGGAAAGCTTCCTTATAGGTCTTACCGATGCTCATGACCTCACCGACGGCACGCATCTGTGTGCCGAGCTTGTCGGAAGCGCCCTTAAACTTCTCAAATGCCCAGCGGGCGAACTTGATAACGACATAGTCTCCGTCCGGTACATACTTGTTGAGGGTTCCGTACTTGCCGCACGGGATATCGCTAAGTGTCAGGCCGCAGGCGAGCATCGCGGAAACGAGAGCGATCGGGAAACCTGTTGCCTTCGAAGCGAGAGCGGAGGAACGGGATGTTCTCGGGTTGATCTCGATAACGACGATACGGCCGCTGACCGGATCGTGGGCGAACTGGCAGTTGCAGCCGCCGATGACGCCGATCGCGCGGATGATCTTATAGGAATATTCCTGGAGTTTCTTCTGTACATCCTCGGAGATGGTCAGCATCGGAGCCGAGCAGAAGGAGTCACCGGTATGAACACCGATCGGGTCGATGTTCTCGATGAAGCAGACGGTGATGACATTGTCATCGGCATCACGGACGACCTCGAGCTCAAGCTCTTCCCATCCTGCGATACATTCTTCAACGAGGAC
>JAEEIT010000139.1 GCA_016281535.1 Clostridia bacterium
AAGGTCGCAAAGTTTTTCTACACCCAGCAGCTCTATCTTGCGCTTACGGACATAAATCATGTTAAGATAGATACGGAAGGGCTGGTCATCGTTCTGGCAAATGCCCTGATCATCATCGGATTCTTTGTCTTCGCTTTTCGTAAGCAGGGACTGGTGAAAGAATGAACTCTGTCTTTCTTTCGAAGAATAAGGAAGCGAGGTCCGAAAATAACAGATAAAGCAGGAAGTTAAAGTAAAGCTCTGTGAAGATTTCGATCAACATCAATCCGGAGAATCCGGAAACTGAGATCAGCGTGACCTGTCCTTCGCTAACCCCGGAGGTGGAGAAACTTATATCCATGATCCGGGTCATGGACAGTAAGCTTACGGTCAGAAAAGACAGCGAAGTCTTCCTTCTGGACATCGGCGAGATCCTTTATCTGGAAGCAATGGAGAGAAAGTGTTTCGTATATACGGAGAATGCCGTGTATGAGTCGGATGCGAAATTGTACGAGCTCGAGCAGCAGCTTGCTGCCTCGGGCTTTTTCCGTGTGAGTAAGTCGGCGCTTCTGCAGCTGAAGCATATCAAGTCCCTACGCGCGGATATCAATCACCGGATCCGTATCACGATGGATAACGGGGAGCAGATCATCGCATCGAGGATGTATGCGGATGAGCTTCGCGAGCGGTTGGGCTTAAGGTGACGGAGATACGAGAGGACATGGCGGATGAGTAAGAAGATTGAGATCGTGGATAAGAAGAGTGCGAAGGACTTCGTGCACTGTACCTGTCTGGCCTTCACCATGCAGACAGTTGTGGCGGCACTTGTCATGTATATCACATCTCCGGGTGTGGCCGTTGAGCAAAGCCGGATCAGTTCCATCTATGCTACGCCCGGATTTCTCTCGAAAGAGACCCTTCTGCAGTTCCTGCTGGTTTCGTTCCTGACGGCGCTTCTGCGTCATATCTTCATGTCGGACCGGGTGCTTCATATCCCGTCAATCGCGCTTCGAATCACGCTGATGTTCGCCTTCGAGATCGCGATGCTGGCAGTGGTCGTTCTTTCTTGCGGGTGGTTCCACTCTGTGTCGGTGGGAGCCTGGATCGGATTCGTGATCGGAGCGCTGCCATGTCTTATTGCGGGAATCATACTTGCCTTTAAGACGGAGATGCGCGAGAATGAGGAGATGAATGAGGCGCTCCGGAAGAAGCAGGAAGAAGAGAAAAACAGGGAATAAGAAATCCTCACGTTGAGCAACCATTGGGGATGAGATGGTCAAAGCGTGAGGACGAGGATAATAGTATAGTCATCGGATTCTTTTCAAATCTATCAATGACACCTTCATTGTAGTGTACAAACCAGTGCATTTCTATTAGAATAATTCTTGAAACTATAACAATATTTCGCGAAAAGGTGTGTCATGAAAGAAATGTTGGAGAATGAGTTGCGTCCCGGATTCGACGAGGTGGAGTTTCCTGCGAAGATCCGGAGGGATAGGCTGTCCCTTTATCCGAACTATGCGATCGGCAGCCACTGGCATGATGAAGTGGAATTGCTCGTCATCCTGCACGGGAAGATGGAATGCTGTGTGAATGGAGAGACCGTGACGATCGGGGATGAAGAGGGGATCTTCATTAATTCGCGCCAGGTGCATGACCTTCGTTCAGAGACGAAGAGTGAGTGCGAGTATGTGATCGTCCGTTTCCATCCGGTCCTGCTCTGTGCGACGAAAGCGATCGAGAATCGGTTCGTGCTTCCGGTCATCGAGAATGAGAGCTATCCGTATCACGTCTTAAGACCGGATAAAGAGTGGCAGAGAAGTGTTATCGATGCGGTTCTTCGTGTATACTATATGCGGCACGAAACGACGCTCGAACTGGGGGCGCAGGGGCAGTTCTTCGCGATATGGGAACAGCTGTTCCTCCATCTGGGACAGGTGCCGGCGAAGGTGCGTGAAGCATCGCCGCAGCTGACGCAGTTGAAGAACATGATCTCGTTTATCTCTGAGAACTATCACGGGCGGATCACGCTCGACGATATCCGCCAGGCAGGAAATGTCGGGAAGACGAGCTGCTGTCAGATCTTCCAGAAGTATCTGAACCAGACGCCGATCACGTATCTGACCATGATCCGGCTTCGTAAGGGTGCAGAGATGCTGGTGAAGACGGATATGCCGATCGTGGATATTTCTTACGAGGTCGGATTCTCGGGCGCCAGTTATTTTGCCGAGGCCTTTAAGAAACATCTCGGGGAGATGCCGAGCGAATTCCGAAAGAGAAACAGAGGCCGCGGTGAGGACAGAAAGTAACGGATAAAGGTGAGTCTATGAGCGATTGCGAAAGATGTTCGAATTACGTATACGACGAGGAGGCCGGCGCGTATTTCTGTGAAGCGCCGATCGACCAGGATGCATGGGAGCGTATGCTGGAAGGAAGACGCAAGGACTGTCCGTACTATATCGAAGACGGAGAGTATAAGACGGTCAATAAACAGATCTGATCTGTTGACATAGTAGAGGGAAGACATGAGAAAGAAGTACAGGGAGATATTCCACGAGTTCCGCCCGTATCGGATGGAATTTATACTGGGACCGGCTGCGAAACTGTTCGAGGCGATCCTGGAACTGATACTACCGATCCTGATGGGAAAGATCGTGGATACCGGGTTCTCTTCGGAGAGCCGGGGATTCATTCTGCGTACGGCACTCCTCATGTTCGGGATGGCGGCGATGGGACTTCTGGCGGCAGCGGTCTGCCAGTATTGCGCGGCCCGAGCCAGTGCCGGTACCGGTGCACGTCTTCGTGACCGGCTTCTGACGCAGGTCAATTCCCTGACTGTGGCCCAGCAGGAGCGTTGCGGCGTGTCATTCCTCAATGTAGCCATGACGTCTGACGTTAATCAGGTCTGCACGGGGGTCTCCATGTTCATCCGACTGGTGTTCCGTGCGCCCTTTATCACCGTGGGCGGTATCGTGGCCGCGATCCTTCTCGATGCACCGATGTCGGTCGTGATCGGTATCGGATCGATGCTCTTCCTGGTTACGCTTCTTTCAATCATACGCGTGACGTTCCTTCGGTATCGGATCGTACAGCAGAAGCTGGATGTGATCAGTGGTGTTGTGAATGAGCGGCTCTCCGGTATCCGTGTGGTACGTGCATTCTCCCGCGAGAAGCATCATCAGGACCTGACAGATGAGGCCGGTGAAGACTATGCGCAGGAGACGATCTCTGTGGCGCGCTACTCGGCGCTTCTTCGTCCAATCACGATCCTTATCATGAATGCGGCCGTGGTGTGTGTACTCTGGGTCGGCGGATACCGGATCGATGGCGGAGTGATCACGGCCGGACTTCTTCTTACCTTTATCAACTATATCTTCAGTATCTTTGACGAGCTGAATAAGCTCGGAAATCTCGTCGTGATCTTCTCGCGCTCGTTCGTTTCGGCCGAGAGGATCGAGGGTGTCCTGGAGATGGTGCCGGAACGTCGGGAGCCCGAGAGTGGTGCGGAGGCGGAAGATCATGACGAGCGGGCGATCGTCAAGTGGAAGAACGTCTCGTTCTCGTATCTGTCCGGCAAGGAAGATTCAGAAGAATACTATGCGCTGAAGGATGTTTCCTTCGAACTTCGTAAAGGCGAGAAACTCGGTATTATCGGTACGACCGGATCGGGAAAATCGACGATCATCGCACTTCTGCTGCGCCTTTATGAGATCAATAAAGGGCATATCTATGTGGACGGGAAATCGATCGCGTCGCTGGATGAACACGTCCTTCGTGAGAAAATGGCACCCGTGTTCCAGACGACAGTGCTTTTTGAAGGGACGATACGGGATAACCTGAATCTCGGGAGAAAGTCGCCCCTTTCCGATGAAGAACTTCGGGCGCGCTGCGAAGTGGCGCAGGCCTGGGATTTCATCTGTGAGAAGGGTGGGCCGGATGCGCGTGTCGAACCGAAGGGGAAGAATTTCTCAGGTGGCCAGAGGCAGCGTCTGTCCATCGCGCGGGCACTCTGCAGCGACAGTGAGATCCTCCTTCTGGACGATGCGACGGCGGCGCTGGATAAGGATACGTCGGCGAGATTCTCAGAGGCGCTCAGTGAGCATGTGAAGACGCATCAGCGTACAGTCGTGGAGGTCTCTTCGAAGATCAACGAGATCGCGGATTCCAGCTGGATCATCGTGCTCGACAACGGAAGTGTCGTCGGGCAGGGCAGGCATGAAGACCTGCTGCGTGATTGCGAGGCGTATGCGCGCATCGCGAAATCACAGGAGATGGGAGGTGTGGAATAATGGCGAAAGACAGTATGCTCAGCGGCATGGGGAACCTGAATCCGGATGCGGCGAAGATGTCTGACGGCAAGAGCCGGATCTCGCTTAAGGACCTGACTGCACTTCTTCGTTTCACAGGAACGTCAAAGATCTCGATCGTGCTTCTGATCTTGGCGGCGATCTTCAGTGGCGGACTGCAGGTCGTAGCACCGGCATTCTTAGGCGCGACCATCGATAATATGGGCGAGACAGGTAACGTGGATCTCACTTATTTAGGTATCCACGCAGGTATCCTCCTGGGTATGTATCTGGTGGCGGCACTCTTTACCTGGGTCGTCAGCTATTTCGCCAATGTGGTGGCGGCCAAGACGGCACTTGAAGTACGCCGCGCACTCTCTGCGAAACTTGTCCGTCTTCCGGTGTCTTTCTACGATACACATCCGCAGGGAGACACGGCGACACACTTTATTAATGATGCGGACGCCATCTCTGAGGGCATGCTCCAGGGACTTCTCAATTTCTTCACCGTGATGGTGACGATCCTCGGAACCGTCGGCTTCATGATCTATATCAGCTGGAAAATGACGCTGATCATCCTGCCGATGGCTGTTCTCATGATTTGGTCGGCGACGACGATCGCGAAGAAAACGACGAAATACTTCAAGTCCCAGCAGAATCTGGTCGGTTCGATCTCCGGGGATGTGGAGGAGAACCTCTACGGAAGAAAAGAGATCAAGGCTTTCGGGTGCGAGGAGAAGTTCCTCGGATCCTTCCGGGAGAAGAACGAGCAGCTCAATAAGTCCTCGGTGACGGCACAGTTCGCGTCTTCGCTTCCGAATCCGGTCACGCGGTTCGTCGACAGTACGACATATATCCTGATCGGCGCATTGGGTGTCTGGTTCGGAGGTCTTTCCGTCGGAAATATCACGACCTTCATCCTTTACTGGAAGAACTTCAGTAAACCGATCAACGATCTGACGAATATCACGACGCAGGTCATGGCGGCATTCGCTTCTCTGTCCCGTGTGTTCGCGATCCTCGATCTTCCGGAGGAGAGTGAGGATACGGAGACAGCCGGTTCCGGCAACGGAAAAGAGGGAGAGGTGCTCTTCGAGCACGTGACATTCGGCTATACCAAAGACAAGAAGATATTCGATGACTTCAGTCTCCGGGTGGAGCCCGGACAGAAGGTGGCCATTATCGGACCGACCGGCTGCGGGAAGACGACGCTCATGAATCTTCTGATGCGCTTCTATGAACCGGACAGCGGACGGATCCTGATCGACGGGCAGGATATCCGGGAGATCTCCCGTGCAGATTTGAGAAGAAGATTCGGTATGGTGCTTCAGGAGACATGGCTTCTGGAGCGGTCGATCCGTGACAATATCGCATACGGGCGTCCGGAGGCGACCGATGAGGAGGTCATCGCCGCAGCGAAAGCGGCCAGAGCCCATGGCTTCATCAAGCGTCTTCCGGATGGATATGATACGGTCCCGGGCAAGGATATCTCGCTGTCTGAAGGGCAGAAGCAGCTTCTCTGTATCGCGCGTGTCCTGCTGATGGATCCGGATCTTCTGATCCTGGATGAGGCGACGAGTGCGGTAGATACACTGACGGAGAAACGTATCGTCGAAGCCTTCGATAACATGACGAAGGGGAGGACGGGCTTCATTATTGCCCACCGCCTCTCCACCATTGCCGGTGCCGACCAGGTCATCAAACTCGGCCAGGCCAAACAAGGCTGATAGCACGAAGACATTTTTGTTCATTTTCCGAGCAAGAAAAGAACCTTCCTGTCGCTGTCCTCGGGCGTTGCCCTGCGGAGACTCGGGAAGGTTTTTCTTGTTCGGAATTGTAAAAAAATCTGACTTCTTTTTTTCGTCTTTCTCCTTGTTTTGACATTTTATTTCCTATATACTGTTATACGGAAAAAGTTGGGTTTCTCACACCCTGTTTTCCCTGAATTTTGTTTCAAATTTTAAGACATAAGGAGAGGCTCATCGTATGAAAGTTAACATTACTGAGACCGTACTGCGTGATGCGAACCAGTCGTTGATCGCAACCAGAATGCCGTTTTCGGATTTCGAAGGCATTCTGGAGAAACTGGACGAGGCGGGTTATTACTCGCTGGAGTGCTGGGGAGGCGCGACATTTGATTCCTGCCTGCGTTACCTCAATGAAGATCCGTGGGAGAGACTTCGCAAGATTAAGGCAAAAGTGAAGAAGACTCCGCTGCAGATGCTTCTCCGTGGACAGAATCTCCTCGGCTACAAGCATTATCCGGATGACGTTGTACGTCTCTTCATCAGAAAGTCTGCCGAGAACGGCATGGACATCTTCCGTATCTTCGATGCGCTGAATGACTTCAGAAACATTGAGGTCTGCATTGACGAAGTGAAGAAGTGCGGCAAGCATGCACAGGGCTGCATCTGCTACACGACCTCTCCTGTACATACCCTCGAGAAGTACGTGGAGATGTGTAAGGAACTCGAGAAGATGGGTGTTGATTCCATCGCGATCAAGGATATGGCGGGTATCTGCTCTCCGAAGGAAGCTTACGATCTCGTAAAGGCGATCAAGGATGCGAAGATCTCCGTTCCGCTGTTCTTCCACACGCACCACACAACCGGCATGGGTCCGATGACTCTCATGAAGGCAATCGAGGCCGGTGTGGACGGTATTGACTGTGCAATCTCCTCTTTCGCAGGCGGTACATCCCAGCCTTGCACAGAGACCATGGCATACACGATGGGTCAGTTCGGCTATGAGTCCGGTCTGAACACAGACCTGCTCAAGGAGATCGCTGATTTCTTCGTTCCGGTAAGAAAGAAGTTCCTCGACAACGGTACCCTCAATCCGACCGTTATGGGCATCAAGGCGGATATCCTCAAGTATCAGGTTCCGGGCGGAATGCTCTCCAACATGATCGCCAACCTCAAGGATATGAACGCTCTGGATAAGTTCGACGAAGCACTCGCAGAGATCCCTGCAGTACGTAAGGATATGGGTTATCCGCCGCTCGTTACGCCTCTTTCCCAGATGGTCGGTAACCAGGCAGTTCAGAACGTTCTCCTCGGTGAGCGTTACAAGAACATCTCCAAGGAGATCAAGGCGTATCTCCGTGGTGAATACGGTAGAGCTCCGGGTGAAGTTTCCCAGGAACTCATCGACAGATGCTGGAAGCCGGAAGAACTCGTTAAGGGCAGATTCGCAGATACCCTCGAGCCGGCATTCGAGAAGACCAAGGCAGAACTCGGCAAGCGTGCCCGTTCTGACGAGGATGTTCTCTCCTACATTGCTTTCCCGCAGGTAGCTGAGAAGTTCTTCGACTTCCGTGAGGAACAGGAAAGCAACACCGTGAACTACACGATCGAGAAGAAGGAGGATTGATCTTCATGAATCCCGAATTAGTTATTCTTTCCGTAGAAGACGGATTGAGAAAGTATGGTGTCGGAGAAGCAATCGGCGTTGCCCTCTTTACATGGGCGATCGTATTTGCGGTTCTCTTCATTATCTTTGTCTGTATCCGTATCTTCGGTGCAGTTGTCGGTTCGGCTGCGAAGGCGAAAGCACCTGCTCCGGCAGCGGTAAATGCGCCTGCTGCTCCGGCAGAAGCGAAGGCACCGGCAGATTCCGGCGAGGAATTCTCTTCCGGTTCCCTCAAGCTTAAGGGCTGTGATGAGAAGACGGCCGCCATGATCATGGCGATCGTTAGCGACAACACCGGTATCCCGCTTAATGAATTGATATTCAAGTCCATTTCGCTGGTGGAAGAAAAGTAAAGGAGAGACGCCAAAATGATTTATAACGTAACGATCAACGATAAAGTATATGAAGTAGAAGTTGAGAAGGGTAAAGCAAACCTTCTTAAGACAACTGCTGTAGTTGCAGCTCCTGCTGCTGCACCGGCGGCTCCTGCTGCAGCTCCTGCGGCAGCTCCGGCTCCGGCAGCAGCACCGGCTGGTCCGGTTTCCGGAACTCCGGTTACGGCTCCGCTCCCGGGCACGATCCTGAAGGTCAACGTTACAGCCGGTCAGGCTGTTAAGGAAGGCGATCTGGTCGTTGTTCTTGAAGCCATGAAGATGGAAAACGAGATCTATGCTCCGTGCGCAGGTACGGTCGGACAGATCCTCACATCCAAGGGCGCGACGGTAGCCACCGGCGACGTTCTCTTAACGATTTCTTAAGTTAGGAGGTCGCAAACCGTGTTTATTGATGCATTAAAGAATATATGGGAGTCGAGTGGTATCTACTCGATCACCTGGCAGCAGGGCGTCATGCTCCTGGTTGCCGGTGTGCTGATCTATATGGCGATCGGCAAGAAGTGCGAACCGCTCCTTCTTCTCCCGATTGCTTTTGGTATGTTACTGAGTAACCTTCCGATCGCAGGTCTCTATCACGCTGAGATCTTCGCTGAAGGACATGTTCACTGGGATCTGCTCGGAGGCACAAGTGATGTGGTTTCTCCGGGACTTCTGGACTATATCTATCTCGGCGTAAAACTCGGTATTTTCCCGTGCCTGATCTTTATGGCCGTAGGTGCGATGACTGACTTCGGTCCGCTCATCTCCAGACCTTCGTCCCTCTTCATGGGCGCCGGCGCACAGTTCGGTATTTCCTTCGCATTCGTTATGGCTTCCTTAATCGGATTTACAGCTGCAGAGGCTTCTTCCATCGCCATCATCGGTGGTGCGGACGGCCCGACGGCGATCTATCTGACCACGAAGCTCGCTCCGCATCTTCTTTCGGCGATCGCCATCGCGGCTTATTCCTACATGGCACTGATCCCGATCATCCAGCCGCCGATCATGAAGGCAATGGTTCCGAAGAAACTGAGAAAGATCAAGATGCAGCAGACCCGTCCGGTCTCCAAGGTCGAGAAAGTATGCTTCCCGATCATCGTTACCGTCGTCTGCACACTGATCCTTCCTTCCGTCGGACCGCTTCTCGGTATGCTGATGCTGGGTAACCTCTTTAAGGAGTCCGGCGTAACCGAGCGTCTTTCCGATACTGCCCAGAATGCTCTGTGCAATATCGTTACGATCTTCCTCGGCGTTACCGTCGGTGCTACCGCAATGGGTGAGAACTTCTTAAAGCCGCAGACTCTGTACATCATCCTTCTCGGATTGATCGCATTTGCTTTCTCCACTTTCGGCGGTCTCCTGATCGGACGCATCATGTGCGCGCTTACCGGCGGCAAGATCAACCCGCTCAGCGGTTCCGCCGGTGTATCCGCTGTTCCGATGGCTGCCCGTGTATCGAACCTCGAAGGCCAGAAGGCTGATCCTTCTAACTTCCTTCTCATGCACGCCATGGGCCCGAACGTGGCCGGTGTTATCGGTTCGGCTGTAGCGGCAGGTACGCTGCTTGCTCTCTTCGGCTGATTACCCGATTAAGTAATAGAAACGATGAGGACTGTCTCAGCGATGAGACAGTCCTTTTTCTTTGTGACAGGGAAGTCACGCAATCGAATTCGGAATCAGATAATCTGAATGGGGAATGATATGAATGCGGGAGATCTCTCCTGTATCCGCATGACAGTGTATAGTGGAGGGTTTCATATGGGAAAAAGGTTGCGTGTATTGGTGGTCGCATTAGCGGTATCTTTCGTGTTGCCGCTTTCGGCATGCGGAAGAAAGAAACCATCTGGAAGAATTGTTGAACAGGACAGTCCGACATTGATAAAAGAGGAGGATCCCTATTTCCGGTCCGAAATGAAAGAACTGGTTATTCCGACCGATCCGGAGAAAGAACTGGAATCCATGGGTGTGAATAGGTGCCGCATTATCGGTGAAACGGTCCTTCTGGAGTATAGGATCGACTACAAGATTCCAAGGGATGTAGACATGTCTTCTATGCAAGATTACACGGTGAGCGGACAGGCCCTCTACGATCTGGCGGGGAATCAGATCAGCGAGTTGAAGGCAAGCGGCTTCGAGAACATGGTCTCTGCTACGTTAGATAAAGACGGGAATCCGTATTGTCTCTTCGATGTTCCAGATTCAAATTTCGAGCGTCATAAGGTCCTGCGCAAGTTGGAAAACGGTGATTGGAAAGACATCACAGTGCTGCCTGATTTGGACGAAACATACTTTGATGTGTCACTTCAGATCACGGAAGATGGTCTCATCATTATCGGATATAGCGGAAATCTCAAAGTATACTCTGATAAGGGAGACAAAATCTGCAGCATCTCAGATCCGGGAAGGACGTTATCCTCATGTGTATATCAGGTGAATGGAAAGAATTACGTTCTTTCCAGAAATCCGTCTTTCGATGAATCACCCGATCCTCGGTTCAAAGAAGTAGATCTGAAATCAGGAAGTCTCGGTACCGGATATAAGGCTCCCGCACTGTCCAGGGGCACAACTGTGACCTGTGTCGGAAACAGTGTATATGCCATGTACCGGTCGAAGGTCGTCAAATTAGATATCGAGAGCGGAGCTGCGGAGGAGGTATTCGACTGGAATGATACCGATATCGATTTATCACTTCTAAGAGGTGCATCCTGTTTTCCGAAAAACGATGATGAGTTTTATTTTGCGTATACGGAATTCGTGGATGTACATAACAGCAGAGCCTACATCGGGATGGCGAAGAGAGCGGAGAAGAATCCTCACGCAGGGAAAGCGATCATCACGATCGGTATGCCGTATCTGGAGCAGGGGATCACAAAATGGGTAAGCCAATACAATTCAGATATGACGAGACATTCCCGGATCAGCCTGATCTGTTATGAGGAGCAGATGATTTCGGAAGGGAAAGATCCGGAAGAGGTGAGGTTACCGGAGTATATCCGCATGGAGTTCCTTTCCGGACGGATCCCGGATATTCTTATGGGACTCGAAACAGAAGGCGGCTTTAGGAGTGATAACCTGTTGGTCGATCTTGCTCCATATATCGATTCGGAGGGCGGACTTGACCGTTCGCTGTACTACGATAATGTTCTTCGTGCGATGGAAAAGGGCGGGAAGCTTTTCTTCATGCCGATCACATACGGGATCGACACATTGATCGTCAATGATCATTTCATCCCGAAGAACACAGACTGGACATACGAAGGATTTCTTGAGACGGGAAGAAATCTCGATTCCGGAGTATCTTTCTATCCGACGACGTTGAAAAGTGAATTACTTAGAATGCTGTTCCGTTCGGCCGGAGGAGATTTTATCGACTACGAAGAGAAAACGGTCCGGTTTGATAACGAAGACTTCTATACGATGCTACAGATTGCGGATACGTTCGGCGTGGAAAAGATACCGGAAGAGGAACAGCTGACGGTTGCGTATCTGGATGACGGAAGCGCGCTTCTAACCAACGAATCGTATATCTCACAGGAAGATAGATTTAGTGCGGAGATCCTTGCAGTTAAGGACTCCTTTCTGCCCAGTATGCGGATGTTCGCTTCGGAGAAGACGCTTCTGAATGATCAATCGTCTTTCCATGGATATCCGGGAAGAAAAGGCGAAGGGAATGCTATATTCTGTATGGTATCGATGGGCATTACTTCCGAGTCTAAGAATAAGAACGAAGCCTGGAATGTTATTAGAAGTTTCCTGGAAAAAGATGCACAGGAACAGCTGTGTATAGAATACGGACTTCCGATCAGGAGGGAGTCTTTCCGTGCTGTTTCTGAGACCCAGGTGAAGAGTATACAGAAAGAGAGAGAGGACCTGATAAAAGAAGGGTTTACGGAATCGTTGATGCTGAGCCAGATCGCTCCGAAAGTGGAGATAGACGACATCGATGAACTGGAAGAACAGATCCTCAAAATTGATAGGGTCTTCGAAGGAGACAGTGCCATCGAAGAGATCGTCATCGAAGAAGCCGGAGGCTATTTCGCCGGATCCAGAACGAAAGAAGATACCGCGAAGAATATCAATAACCGGGCGAATATACTGATGAAGGAGCGCGGTTGATCCTTCGCGAAACATATAGACAGAAAATGAAAGAGAGAATCGACAGCATGATGCATCGAGAGGAAAGAGAATCAGCGATTTGGTCAGCATTACCCATTAAGCGTATCACGGCATGCATGCTTATCACGGCGATGGTGTTTCCGTTCACCTCATGTAAGAAGAATACGGAGAAGGATCCTATACTTGGGCATCCGAAGTATACTTCCGGTCAGGAGATCAAGGAAACGGATACGTTCTTTCATTCCGAAGTCAATCCGCTCAAGATTCCGACTGCTTCCGGAAAAGAGGTGAAATCCCTGAAAGTGGGATCCTGCGAGTTTGAAGAAGGAATTGCAATTGCTTCTTACGAGATCACCTATTCTCTCCCGGGAGAGAAGCAGCTTCAGGATCTTACCGAAGAAGAGCGGGAAGAATACTTCGTCCGGGCGACTTCTATCTTCGATGGGAAAGGGGATTTCGTAGCGGAAATCTCCGGAGAGGAATATGACCTGTGCGATGTGGCGGTGGCGCCGGACGGAAACGCAAGTCTCCTATGTAGTTATTTCGATAAGGAAAAAGATACGATAGGATTGAAGATCCGGATCCTGGACCGAAATGGAGAGATGGTGAGGGAACTTCAGCTGCCCGAGTCCGAACTGCTGGTCAAAGAAGATACAAGATGCGAACTGGGGATCCTTTCCGACGGAAGATATACGGTATCGGGTGCCGATAAGATGTTCGTCTATGATACGGAAGGAAAGAAATGCTTCGACATCTTCGACCGGGACAGGACTATCGGCGGAACGGTCATCTTCCAGAACGGGAAATACTACGTGACCTCGGCGGTCTATGATGCGGATAACGGCGACAGCGTCAAACTTAAGGAAGTGGATATGAATACCGGGGCTCTGGGACGATCCCGTTCGGCGGACGATCTGGAGCGGTATGGTACGGTGGTGGAGACAGAGGCGGGATTATTCCTGAATACCTCCTCCTCTACGAGTAAAGTCGATATCGAGTCCGGAGAAATCACGGAGATCTTTAACTGGAATGATACAGATGTGGACCGGACAGCGCTGTGGGACACGCGGCTCGTGCCGAAGAATGAAGATGAACTTTATGCAGTGGGAGAGAAGTATAAAGCGGATGGCCGGGCGGAGTTCTATCTGGTCCATCTGACCCGTGCGGAGAAGAATCCCCATGCCGGGAAACGGATCATCGTGATCGGTGGAACGGATGTGGAGACGAATGAATCCTTCCTTTCTTTCCTCTACAAGTATAATCAGGATCCGGAGAATCCATGCCGCGCGGTCCTTATGGATTATTCCGATGAGCTGAAACCGAATGAAGGTGCGTCTGAACTTCAGAGAAAGGTATATCTGGATATTCTTTCCGGAGAGGGACCGGACATTCTTCTTGATTTTTCGGATTTTTCCGCCTTCAGCACGGAAGAGGTCATGGCGGATCTGAATCCCTATCTGGACGGATCGGACGGAATCAGAAGGGAAGACTATTTCGATACTCTTTTCCGCATGCAGGAAAAAGACGGGAAACTCTACCACATTCCGATCCGCTTCAGCCTTATGGGGTTCGAAGTCAATACAGACTACATATCGGAAACCGTAGGCTGGACCTTCGATGCATTCGAAGATGCGGCAGGCTCCCTTCCTAAGGATGTAAGCTTCATTGAAGGCATGAAATACAGGGAGATCCTGGATCTGATGATGCGAAATACTCTTTCCGACTTTGTGGACTATAAGCAAAGGACCGTCGACTTCCAGAACGATGAAATGAAGCGGATATTACAGCTGGTGCGAAAGCACGGCGTAAGCATCCTTCCCGAAGAAGATATCGATACGGAAAATGAGGATGAATATGGCTATTATTCCACAGAAGACCGGGTGGCCGAGAAGTTCTATTCTGGACTTCTGGCTGTCCGCGCAAGT
>JAEEIT010000140.1 GCA_016281535.1 Clostridia bacterium
CAAAAAGATATATGGAAATGTTCATCTGAACAGAACCGCAGCAGGGAGGATAGAACATGAAACAGGTCATACACATTTTCGGTGCATCCGGTGCAGGAACTTCCACATTAGGAAAGAAGATCTGCGAGGAACTTGGGTATTTCTTCATGGATACCGATGACTATTTCTGGGAACCCACAGATCCGAAATATACGGTGAAGCGAAGCTTTGAAGAGCGCCTCCGTCTCATGAAAGAAGATATCGAGAAGCACGATCAGATCGTGATCTCCGGCTCGCTCGTGGACTGGGGAGATGAACTGATCCCGCTGTTTACACTGGCGATCCGATTGGTGACCGACACGGATGTCAGAATCGAGAGACTTCGCAAGAGAGAAAAAGAGGAATTCGGCGACCGGCTTCTTCCCGGAGGGGACATGTATCAGAACCACCAGGAATTCCTCGAGTGGGCAGCAAGTTACGATACGGGAGATGTGAATATGCGCTCGAAAGCGAAGCATGATGAGTGGCAGAAACTTCTTTCCTGCAAACGTATCGTGATGGATGGTGCCGGTGACCTCGATGCGAATTTCCAATGTGTGAAGCGGGAACTCGACCGTAAAGAAAGCGCTCCGGTGATGCCTTATTACCGGGTCCACACATCAGATATCGCATACATGACGAAGCAGCCCCGGGGGATCTTCACCGCGGTGTGGAAACTCGTGGAAAATAAGACGCTCACGGAAGAGGAAGAGAAGGAATACTGGAAGAACAGAGAGTATTTCGAGGAAGTCCTTCCGGTCCCGCCATTTTATGAGCAGGGCAATCCCGATAACGCGACCACATGGTTCAAGAACGCAGAAGCAGGAAACGACATCTGGAAGCAGATGACTTTCTACCGCGAGATGTGTAAGAAGTATGGCGTCCGGCTGTATCTTACCGAGTGCGAAGAGCTTCCCGGAGAACTCGTCTATGAAGATGCTTTTCAGATCGGCATAAAGAATACTAGGCCGGATCTTACGGTCGTGACGCAGGTGCTGAAGTAAAGGGTTTATTGATATACTTTTGTAAGACACATAAAGATGCATAGGGAGGCGTCAATGGACAAGATACGCGCTGTTTTTACTGACCTTGATGGAACCGTTCTCCGGAACGATAAAACGATCTCCGACAGAACCATGAATGCGATCCGGTCTTTTCGGGAGAAAGGCGGGATCTGGGCGGTCGCTTCTGCCCGGCCCGAGCGCGCGATCTCCGCGATGTATAAAGAGTTCACCGAAGCCGATGCCCTGATCACATTGAACGGTGCGAGGATCAAGTTCGGAGACACCGTGATCAGTAACGGTTTTTCATCCGATACGGCTTCAAAAGCACTGTCCGCCGTTCTTTCCCATGATGACCTGATCGTGGTGCTGGAAACCAGCAAAGGCATCTTCGGAAATATCGAGATCCCCGAGTGGGATACTCCAGAAGTTTCTGATCTTCTTTCTCTTCTGAAAGAGGTCGATCTGTACAAGATCCTGATCGCAGGAAAAGAGCATAAACTTTCTTCCGTGACGATCCCGACGGAGCCGCTCTGCCCGTCTTCTGAGATCCCTGAGAGGATCCGGGGGATCCTTTCCGAAAACGGCCTTTCGGAAGATGCATATTTCACTGTCGCAGAAGGGTGGCTTTTTCAGATCATGAGCACCTCTGCGACGAAGTGGAATGGCGTCAGAAGACTTCTGGAAAGAGAAGGGATTGAGGTATCGGAAGCGGTCTATTTCGGAGACGATCACGATGATGTGGAGAGCATAAGAAATATCGGATATGGCGTGGCGATGGGCAATGCCATCGAGGAAGTAAAGAATGTGGCCGATACGGTCACCGCCACCAATGAAGAAGATGGTGTCGCGCAGATCCTGGAGCAGCTATTATGAAAGAGGGAAAGAAATGAGAAAGCAACTGATCGGTTTATTCAGCGGGTTCCCGAATCGTCACTTCACGGAAGAGATTGCCGCAAGGCTTAAGCCCGAACTTCCGGTCCGAAAAAGTCTGGTGTTTATTAGTGCGTGGCCGGAGGAATTCGAACGAAATGATCAAGATTCCGATGGCATGCATGCCATGTTCGAAGAAAAGAATATGCCTTTCGAGAAGCACGCTGTCATCGACGAGCGCACTTCTCCATCCGAGGCGAAGCGCCTGATCGAGGAGGCTTCCTGTATCTTCCTCATGGGCGGAAATGCCACGGCGCAGATGGCGCTCATAAAAGAAAAAGACATCGCGGATGCTATTAAAGACAGTGATGCGGTGATCCTCGGTGTCAGTGCCGGCTCGATGAATCTCGGAAAGACCACCATCGATATCTGGGAAAGCATGGAACCCTACGAAGGTCTGGGCATGGCAAATATCACGATCCTCTCCCACTTCGATACCGCGGATGAGGAGCGTCATGAGAAAGTACTCGCGGCATCGAAGATCCATCCGGTCTGTGCCATGGATGATCTGAGCGCGATCTTCGTGAAAGAAGGCCGCGTCGATACCGTCGGCACGATCCACTATGTGGAGGATGGAAACATCCGTCTTCTCGATGCGGATCTTGTAAAAGAACTGGAGCAGGAAGAGTACCGGAAAGTATTCGATATCATCCCGGAACAGTTCGATAAGTACCGTCCGAAATATAGTGATGAACTTTTTTCTTCCCTGATCGATTATGCGAAAGTCGGACCGGGGACCAGGGTCTTAGAGATCGGTCCGGGAACCGGCCAGGCGACAGATCCGATCCTTCGCACCGGGTGCGAATATCACGCCATCGAACTGGGGGAACATCTCTACCGGAAAATGAAAGAAAAGTACGGAGACCTTCCGAATTTTCACATCGTGAATGATGACTTCATCACCCATGATTTCGGAGAAGAAAAATACGACCTGATCTACTCGGCGGCCACGATCCAGTGGATCCCGGAGGAGATCGCGTATCCGAAGATCCTGTCGCTTCTTAAGCCTGGTGGTGTTCTCGCCATGATGCTTACTTCCTCCGAGTATAGAAGTAACGACGAAGAGCTCTACGAGAAGATCCAGAAACTCTATGACGCATACTTCAAACCGGACATTCCCTATACCCATGGCGGCTTCCGCTATACGGCGGCGCCGGAGTACGGATACGGGGAAGTGGAAAAGCGCGAATTCTTCGGAAAAAGAACGATGAATGCGGAGGAATATGTGGCCTTTTCCGGGACGCACTGCACGCATATCGTGATCCCGGAACCGATCCGGAAGAAGTTCTTCCAAGGGCTTCACGATGCAGTGGAAGAAGCCGGCGGAAGGATCGTCTTTAACGACACATATATACTGTATCTGACGAAGAAACCGGACTGATTTTCTAGTAGAATAGTAAGTGGAAAAAGGAGAAAAACACATGCTCAGACTGAGACAATATAAAGAAGCGGACGCAGAGAAAATCGCACAGTGGGTGCAGGACAAAGACGTATTCCAGAAATGGGGCGGAGATCTGTTTGGTGAGTATCCCATCGATGCGGAGATCATCGCGGACATGTATAAGAACAGAAACGGACTTTGCGAAGAACCGGATAATTTCTATCCGTGGGTCGCTTTTGACGACGAAAACGGTGTGGTGGGAAGCTTCATCATGCGCTACTTAAACGGGGATACCAGGATCCTTCGTTTCGGATGGGTCGTCATCGACAGCACCATCCGCGGCAAAGGTTACGGCACCGAGATGCTTCGTCTCGGCATGAAGTATGCCTTCGAGATCCTCTCTGTCGATAAGATAACCATCGGTGTTTTCGAGAATAACGACCGCGCCCATGCCTGCTATAAGAAGGTCGGTTTTCACGATGAAAGCATTACGGAGAAAGAACCGTTCAACGTCATCGAGATGGAGATCGGAAAAGAAGAGTACTTCGTCACAGCCACTTCTTTTTCTTAAAGAAGATCAGGCTGACGATGACGATCAGGATGCAGACGACGAAGACGATCGGATAGGCCGCCGGCTCCTTCAGCTCCGGCATATGGACGAAGTTCATGCCGTACCAGCCCGTGATGAGCGTAAGCGGCATGAAGATACTGGTCACGACGGTCAGGATCGTCATGATGCGGTTCTGCTTGAGATCGATCTGTGTCTGGTTCAGGTCCCGGATGTGCGAGGTATAGTCCGCCAGGGACGAGGTCATCTCGTGAAGCGTCTGCACTCTCTGGAAAACCAGGTGGAAATATCTCTCGTTATCTACTTTAAAGAATTCGTTCTCGTTCTCTTCCAGCTCCTGACTCAGATCCATCAGCTGGGCGTAGTGGATACGAAGATCCCGCAGTTCGCTTCGGATATCGGTCAGTTCCTTGATGGAGCCAGTCGATTCTTCGTTCAGGACGTCTTTCTCGATCTCGTCCAGCCTGGAATCGTATTTCTCGATGATCTTATAGTCTCTGTGGATGATGCTCTCGAGGAAGTCATAGAGGAAGCGCTCGAGGCAGGGGTTGATGTATTTCTTGGTCTGGGAGATCTTGTTGATGATCTTCGTGGCGAACCCTTCATCGTCGATGAAGACCACGCCCTTCTCGTCCATGGCAAAAGCGAAGTTATGCTTCGGCCCGGAAGTGTTCTTCCTGCTCGGGATCGAGAAGGTGCCGGTAAGCGAATCGATATTCACCTCGACGTGCGTGTCTGTGATCTCGTCGAGATTGATTTCCCACTCGATGCCCATCCCGAACTTCTTATTCGACTCGAGCCACTCTTCGGAAGTAATCACGGCAGCATACTGGAAATCCAGATTCTCAAAAGTCTTCGGAACGAACTCTTCGATCCTTTCGCCAATTTTATAGTACATCTCAGATACAACCTCTCGTTTTCTGACGGGATAACTTGGACGATTGTCGGCATTCATTATATACTATTATCGGTGCAAAAGATATGCCGTTCATCTCCGGCCTTCTGCACCGCAGATATGGGGAAAAGAGGATGAAGTCATATGAGCAGACCCGCTGAAATAACCGATAACCGCTACCGCTACGATGCTTTTGCCAATGGAGAAGCGCTTCCCATAAGAGGGAAAGCCCGTCTTCCCGTGATGGGCTGGAACAGCTGGAATGCCTACGGATCCGGGAACACGGAGGCGCTTACGAAAGCGATGGCAGACAGACTTGTCGAGCTCGGACTCGATCAGCTGGGCTACCGTTACGTGGTCCTGGACGACGGGTGCTATAAGCCGGAGCGTGTGGACGGAAAACTCGTAAGTGAGAAGGTGAAGTTCCCGGGTGGCTTTAAGAATATGTCTGACTATATCCATGAGAGAGGGCTTCTCTTCGGCATGTATAACGATATCGGTTCGAAACTCTGTTCCGGCGCCTCGGTCGGTACCCACGGATACGAGAAAGCGGATGCCGCACTATATAAGGAATGGGATATCGATTTCATCAAGGTCGATAACTGCTACTACATGTGGGATAATGCGACCTTCTCCGATCCGGAGAATGCGAAGTATGTGTTCGCGCCGAATATCCGGGGTGTCGTGATCCGCGGAGGAGCGCTTCAGGAAGAGATCCGGGTTTCTTCTGACGAGGGAGAACTGACCGGTACGAGAGCGTCCAGAAAAGACGGGTATATCACGTATCTTGGAAGCTACGACGGGACGACACCGGAGAGAACACCGATCGGGATCCAGAGCTCCGAGTGGGTGATCTCTGTGGAGGTTCCGGCGGACGGGACTTACGGAATCTCTGTTTCCTATGCTTCCGGTAAAGAAGAAGGGATCGGACAGTGGCTCCAGATCCGAAGCGAGGAAGATACGACCGGGGTACTTACTTACGATGACTTCCTTCCCGAGACCTCGTCCCCTACGGAATTCGTCTGGTCCGAGGACATCCCGGTCCGGCTTCACGCCGGAAAGAACAGGATCCGCCTGATGAACCACAGACGCCAGGAGAACACGCTCGTATCCTATGCGACGATCCTGGAAGCGCTGCGGGAACAGATGCCCGATAAGGATATCGTGTTATCGATCTGTGAGTGGGGAAAGACGATGCCTTCCGACTGGGGCTATAAGGTCGGAGACAGCTGGCGGATCTTAAACGACATCACGTTCGATGTCGGTTCGGCCGAGGGCGATCCCGGTACCGGGAAGTGGGAAGATCCGTATACGAACAGCATCACCTCCCAGTACAATAAATGCGTGATCATGGACGGGTTCTCCGGCCTGGATAAAGGATGGAACGATCCGGATATGATGATGATCGGCATGAACGGCCTGACGGATGCCATGAACCGGACCCACATGTCCATGTGGTGCATGATGAATGCTCCTCTTATGCTCGGGCTGGATCTGAGGCGCGTCGAGAAGGGCGATGCGATCTACCGCATCATCGCAAATCAGGATCTGATCGCCATCGATCAGGATCCTCTCGGGATCCAGGGGAAGAGGATCTGGACGACCTATGCGTGTGAGGATCCTTCGAAGGAATATATCAGGGACAATCACCGGGTCGACGTGCTGGCGAAGCCTCTGTCCGGAGGAAGACTGGCGCTCGCGGTCTATAACCTCTCCGATGAGACCGTAGAAGAGGACATCCACATCGATCTGGATCTGATAGGCGAGAAACTGGGCAGTGCTTTTGCCACGGAATTAAGGGATGCCGGGAAAGTCCGGGAACGAAATGTCTGGACGGGCGAGGAGAGCGTAGTAGAAGGCGATCTTCTCGGGAAGCTTCTGGTCATGGAACCGTACGGGAACATCACGCTGATCATCGAGAAGGCAGACTGACATGACGGTCGGTGCGTTTCTTCGATATTTTCCGGATGCGCCGGGAGAAGCACCGGACTGCGGAAAAATGGCGGACGGCCCGTCTGGCGCGGACTGGACGGCGGGGGAGGACTTCGGTTCAGAAGACGAAGTGCTTCTTCGGAAGAACTGCGCCCGGATCCTGCACCGCTATCTTCAGAAGGTAATGGGCGTCCGGGATGTGACCACGGGACTTCCTTCGTATGAGGACGTGCGGGACATCTACGACTGCCGGATCTGTGCGCCGCACATCTCCCAGGTCCTTGCCAGGGGCATCATGGAGACCCGCACAAGGGGGAACCTTCAGCTGTTCGAGGGAAACGGGGAAGTGCTGAAGGAGGAGGCTTCTCTTTATATCAGCCGTATGTTGAAGAAGGGGCAGAAAGAAATCTAAAATAGAAAAAAGCCGGATGGACGGGCGATAAGACGCGCGTGCCGGTCCGGGCAGGGAGGAAAAGGAATTGAAGACGAAACTTTTGATTTTTGACTTTGACGGGACCATCATGGACACGAGAAAACCTATCGTCTCGGCCAAGCAGGAGACGGCGCGGCGGATGGGGCTTCCTGTCCTGGACGAGGAGACCTGTGCGGCCACCATCGGGTATACGGCGCAGGTCGGATTTCAGAAGATGTATCCGGATCTGGATGAAGAGACCGTGGAACAGTGTGTCTCTCTCTACCGGGAGATCTTCGATGAGACAGTTCAGATCGAGCCGCCGGAGCTGTTCCCGGGAGTTGCGGAAACGTTGGAAAAACTGGAAGAGATGGATGTCACGTGTACGATCGCGACGGCCAGAAACCGGAAATCGCTTCTGGCATTTCTGACACAGCTGGATATCCGGAACCGTTTCACCTATATCCTTGCACAGGAAGATACGACCCTTCTCAAACCTAACGGTGAGCCCGTGGAGAAGACACTTGTGGATCTGTCTTTCCCGGCGGAGGAGGCGATGGTCGTGGGAGATATGCCCATGGACATCCTCATGGGCAGAAACGCCGGCGTTCGGACCTGCGGCGTGACATATGGAAATGCATCGGAGGAGACGCTCCTGTCTGCCGGTGCGGATTACGTGATCGATACGTTCGATGAACTTCTTAGGATCTTGGAGGAAGAAACATGAAACACTGTGGAACGAAGATTTTAGAAACAGAAAGACTGATCCTGCGCCGTCTGACGATGGACGATGCAGAAGCCATGTTCCGGAACTGGGCATCGGATCCGGAAGTAACGAAGTTCCTGACGTGGCCCACTCACAATAATGTGGACGTGACGAAATATGTGCTGGGTCTGTGGCTTCCGGAATATGAGAAAGATGACTACTACCAATGGGCGATCACACTGAAAGAACGGGGTGATGAAGCCATCGGCACGATCCACGGGCTGGTCAATGACAATACGGATTCGATCCAGATCGGGTATTGCCTGGGGAGAAATTTCTGGCATCAGGGGATCATGTCCGAAGCCATGCAGGCTCTGGTGGACTTCTTCTTCGATGAGGTCGGCGCAAATCGAATCTGCAGTTACCATGACCCGAGAAACCCGAACTCGGGAAAGGTCATGACGCACTGCGGATTAAAGTTCGAAGGCACGCTTCGGA
>JAEEIT010000141.1 GCA_016281535.1 Clostridia bacterium
CGCCACGCTTACGTCATAGCCTTCGTTAGTAAGAAATGAGCGGTTGATCTCGAGAATATCGGTATCGTCATCAACCAGTAAGATACGATGTTTGGCCATATGTTCACCATCCTTCTTTCGTGTTTCCGCCTTACCGAAAGGGCGGAAAATTGACATCAACAAAAAAACTTGTGTTCTACGATATTATACATTTTCCGTTGTGAAAAAGAAAGTATATTATTAATAAAATGATGAAAAGAGAAGAATGCCCGGAAAATGCGGCCGATGGGAAAAAGGCGATCCGGCATTTCCATAGAAAACTATGGAAACAGGAATGCCTTTGTGATATTATAAAAAACAAACAAACGTTTGATGTGGCGGCAGATCTGAGAATCAATCTGCCGGAGCATAGAGGAAAGGAGCGGGACCGGAGTTGGCAGATCGCAGTATCCTGCATGTGGATCAGAACTGTTTCTTCGCATCGGTGGAGATGCGGAGCCACCCGCAGTGGCGGGATATTCCGATGGCGGTGGGCGGAGACAGTAAGCAGCGCCATGGCATCATCCTGGCCAAGAACCGTCTGGCGCAGGCGGCAGGGGTCAAGACGGCCGAAGCGATCTGGCAGGCGAAGCAGAAATGTCCGGATCTCCTCGTGGTGCCGGCGCATTTCGACCAGTATGTGTATTACTCGGAGAGGACCAGAGAGCTTCTGCTGCAGTATACGGATCTGGTGGAGCCTTTCGGTCTTGATGAGTGCTGGATGGATGTGACCGGGTCCGGATACGGTTCCGGAAGACAGATCGCCGATGAGATACGCGGGCGCGTCCGGGATGAACTGGGATTGACCTGTTCAGTCGGGGTGAGCTTCAATAAGTCGATGGCGAAGCTGGGCTCCGACTATAAGAAGCCGGATGCGACGACGGAGATCACGCGGGAGAATTTCAGAAATATCGTCTGGCCGCTTCCGGTGGCGGACCTGCTGTTCGTCGGAAGATCGACGGACGCGGTCCTTGCGAAGATGAATGTCAGGACGATCGGAGATCTGGCGGCACTGGAGCCGGACTTCGTGGTGTCGGTCCTGGGGAAGAACGGCTATGCTCTATGGCAGAGTGCGAACGGGATGGAGGATGAACCGGTCCGGCCGGCGTCTTATGTCCGGCCGCTGAAATCGGTGGGGAACAGCACAACGACGCCACGGGATATGTGCACGAAACAGGATGTCTGGGAGGTCATCTCGACTCTTTCGGCCCAGGTGGCGGCAAGACTCCGTAAGCACCATTTCTTCGCGGGGACGGTGACGATCTGGGTGCGTGATACGGATCTTAAGTCATATGAGAAACAGCGGGCGCTTCCGAGGGAGACGAACGATGAGCGGGAGATCGCGAAGCTGGCGATGGAGCTGTTCGAGGAGAGTTATGACTGGCATGCGCCACTTCGGAGTTTCGGTGTGCGGACGACGAATCTGTCCGATGAGCAGGATTATCACCAGATGACGATTTTCGAGGATTATGAGAAAACGCAGAGGGACGATAAGGTGAACCGGGCACTGGATGGTATCCGGTCCCGTTATGGATATGATATCGTTATGCGTGGGACGCAGCTTCAGGGGAAGGGCGATCTGTGTGAAGAAGGCCGTGAGGATCATCCGCATGGCGGGTTTAAGGAGGATCTATGAGGTATAGAAGTGCCGGAGAATACTATAAGGAGCTCTTCGGAACGAAGGTGTACCGCATCGCGCTCTCTGCCGGCTGTACCTGTCCGAACCGGGACGGGAAACTGGGGTACGGAGGCTGTATCTTCTGCAGCGGAAGCGGTTCCGGGGAATTCGCCGCCTCGAGGGATCTTCCGGTAAGAGAGCAGCTCCGCGTGGCGAAGGAGAAGGTCGCGGCGAAGAATAAAGACGGGAAGTATATCGCGTATTTTCAGAATTTTACGAATACTTACGGGGACGAAGAAGTGCTCCTTTCGAAATATGAGGAGGCGATCGCGGATCCGGAGGTGGTGGGGCTTGCGATCGGGACCCGCCCGGACTGTATCAGTGAGAGGATGTATGAGATCCTTTCAGATCTGGCGGGAAGGACCTATCTGTGGGTCGAGCTGGGGCTTCAGACGATACATGAGGCATCGGCGAAGTGGATGCGGAGAGGATATGCTCTTCCGGTCTTCGAAGAGGCGGTCAGGCGGCTGTCGCAGATCCCCGGAAACCTGGGTGTGATCGTACATGTGATCTCCGATCTTCCTGTGGAGACGAAGGAACAGATGCTCGAGACGGTCTCCTACTGTGCCCATCTTCCGATCCACGGGATAAAGATCGCGAACCTGAATGTCCTTCGGAATACGGATCTTGCGGCCGAATATGAGAAGAAACCGTTTCCCCTGATGGACAGAAACGAGTACAGTGCTTTTGCCGCAGAAGCGGTGGAAAGATTAAGACCGGATATGGTCGTCTACCGCCTTACCGGAGATGGGGCGAAGAGAGACCTGATTGCGCCGCTATGGGTGGCCGATAAGCGCATGACCAGGAATACCATCGATGCGTATTTCCGGGAGCATGACGTGGTGCAGGGGAGACTTTACTGAATGTCTTTTCTGACGAATCCGTCGTAGGCGATAAGCAGAAGCAGAAGGCACAGCACGACCAGATAGGTGACAGAGAACGACAGCGGGATCGCTGAATTGGCGGAGAAACCGAATAGACCGGCCTCAGACGCGTCGGCAAAGCCGATGAGCTCCAGGTGCGGGAAGATGTGCCCGGACAGATCCATATTCGAAAAAGGCAGGAAGTCGATCCACATTCTGTGTCCGAATAATGTGAACAGGGAATAGATCAGGTTACCGCCCAGCAGAAGCCCGGCCGATACGCCGACGGAAATGCCTGTGTTCTTGGTAAGACACGAAATCATGAAGGCAGTCAGTATGTATACGAACAGGGAAATGTTGTCCGCAAGGAACATAAGAAGACTAAACAGGAAATGCGGAATCGTCTTTACCGTGCCGCCTGCTACGTAGTAATACGGAGGCAGGGCCGGTGAACCGAGGAACAGCATGCACGAGAGCGTGGTCATAAGGGTGATCAGGATGCTTCCGGCCAGTGCCCAGGTGATGATCGAGAGAAGCTTGGCCAGAAAGATCTTCCAGCGTTTCACAGGTGCGATGATGAGCGACTTGATCGAGCCGGTGGCCAGTTCCTGGGAGATACTGCTGCCGGCGATGAGGATCGTCAGAAGAATGAGGAAGAAACGGGCGATTCCGTTCGTGAATTGCCTGCAGGAGACACTTCTTTCCGCCTCGAAGTCCGGAAGAGTGCCGTGGCTGATCTGGTATTCGAGGATCAGGATCGAATCCTCCAGCTGTTGTCTTCTGGCTTTGGAGAGGGGGAGGTACCCGTCCTGGTTCGGTTCCGCGCCAATATCCAGATAATGACGGTACGTCTCGCACTCCTCCAGTGCATCTGCGACCAAAGATCCCTCGGAGAAAGAGAAAGTACCGTTCGGATCTACCTCTTTCATCCGCTGCCAGGTGGACACGGATAAAAGGCCCGGAGTTCTCATGATATCCATGGACGCGAGTGCGACCATAGAGGACATATCGTGATTGAAAAGAGCGGACCCGGCCAGCGATAAGGCTTCCATCGTATTGTTGTACTCGCTGAACCATTCCGCATCACGTTCGGCGAAGGGGGTGGTATTCAGGAAGCAAAGGCTTCTGTTCATATCCGAATACAGTTCGAATGCGGAA
>JAEEIT010000142.1 GCA_016281535.1 Clostridia bacterium
CTGGCGCAGAAGGCGAACCTTGAGGTCGTCGGAGTCTTCGGCGACATGAAGAAAAGGAAACCGAACGAGAAGGATGAGCGGATCTTCTACTGTTTGAGAAGACCGGTGGGATCGGCAAGCCCCTCTCAGCTCGAAGCGAAGAAACGGAGTAAAGAAAATGGATGACTTTTATCTGGCACCGGGATCCCCGATGGATGATTCGGATTATATGGTCGTGGCGACGGCACTGTCCGGTAAGGTCCGCGCACTGGCGATCCGTTCTACAAATCTGGTGAAAGAAGCGCTCCGCATCCATAAGACTTCTCCTGTCGCGACGGCGGCGCTGGGCAGATTTCTCTCGGGAACGCTGCTTCTGGCGGAGACCCTTAAGGGGAAAGAGGATTCGCTGACGGTCAATATCCGTTCGGATGGACCGCTTCAGGGCATGACGGCGGTCGCGGATTCGAAAGGAACGGTGCGAGGGTATTGTCTGGAACCGGTGGTGGAGACGACATACCATCGTCCCGGGAAACTGAATGTCGGAGCGGCGGTCGGAAACGGTAAACTCACGGTGGTGAAGGATTTCGGACTTCGTGAACCATATGTCGGGCAGGTGGAACTGGTCTCCGGCGAGATCGCGGAAGACTTTACCTATTATCTGGCCTCTTCGGAGCAGACTCCTTCGATTGTATCTCTCGGAGTCGGTATCGACAGTAACGGTGTCACCTGTGCCGGAGGTTTCATGATCCAGCTCCTTCCGGGTGCGGACGAGGAGACGATCTCGTATCTGGAAGACCGTGTCAACGGAGGTTTCCCGGAGGTGACCTTCCTTCTTCAGGAAGGGATGAACCCGGAGAAGATACTGGATATGTTCTTAGGCGATAAGGACATATGCTTCCTTCAGGGGAGAGAGGTTTCCTACAAATGTAACTGTTCCCGCGAGAGGATGGAGAGAAATCTCATGGCGATCGGTAAGAAAGATCTTATGGAACTTTCTGAGGATCCGAACGGGATCGATCTGGAATGTCACTTCTGTGATCAGAGATATCACTTCTCGAAAGAGGACGTAGAAGCCCTGATTTCAGAGGTTTCAAAGTAGGAAAGTGCCTTTTGCGCGGAAAAATCAACTTTTTTCAAAATAAGTATTGCAATGCCTTGACATACGAGGTATAATCTCTCCTGCGCGACTTTGTGCGCGTAGCGTTGAAGCTTGAGATTGCCGCAGGATAAAGCGGGCTGTGCTTTAGAGAGCGGGTAACTTAGGCGGAGCAGTCGGGGACAAAGATCTCCGGCGAGAAACCTGATTGTACAGCGTGTGTTTTGAAGAACACATGCCCAGGCCCAAAGTGCTGCTATCCCGGCGGTAACTGGTCTCCTGGGTTTTATGATGGGATCGGAAGAAACGCTGGACAGGGTGAAGAAAAAATAACAGCAAAGAATTTGGAGGAAAACAACATGGCAACAAACCAGAAGGTCAGAATTAAGCTCAAGGCTTATGATCACCAGCTCCTTGACCAGAGCGCAGCTCGTATCGTTGAGACTGTCACCAGAACAGGTGCTAGCTTCTCCGGTCCGATCCCGCTCCCGACAGAGAAAGAGATCACAACGATCCTGCGTTCTCCGCACAAGTACAAGGATTCCCGTGAGCAGTTCGAGCTCCGTACGCACAAGCGTCTCATCGACATTTTTGCGCCGAGCCAGAAGACCATCGATGCACTTACTAAGCTTGACTTGCCTGCCGGCGTGAGCATTGAGCTCAAGGCGTAAGGCAAAAATCCGCGTTCTGCCGGTCGTCCAAGCGGCGGGATATGCGGAGGTCATGTTCGCGGGAAGATCCTGCGAACCAATAACCTAAATAGGAGGAAACAGAGAAATGACAAAGTTCGTACTTGGCAAAAAGGCCGGCATGACACAGCTCTTCGATGAGAATGGTCTGGCTGTACCGGCAACCGTTATTGAATGCAATCCTATGTTTGTTATTCAGAACAAGACGGTAGAGAAGGACGGCTACAAGGCTGTGAAGGTTGCAACAGGCGACATTCGCGAGAAGCTTGTAAATAAGCCGGACAAGGGACAGTTCGCAAAGGCGGAGATTGCTCCGAAGCGTACTATCCGTGAGTTTAAGACAGAGGAAGATTACACACTCGGTCAGGAGATCAAGGTCTCCGACATGCTCGCTGTTGGCGATCATGTAGACGTAAGCGGTGTGTCCAAGGGTAAGGGTTACCAGGGCAACATCAAGCGTCATGGTCAGAAGGGCGGTCCGGACGGACACGGTTCCATGTACCACAGACGTGTTGGTTCCATGGGTGCGAACTCTACACCGGCTCGTGTTCTCCCTGGCAAGAAGATGCCTGGTCACATGGGCGCAGTGAACTGCACAGTACAGAATCTGACGGTCGTCAGTGTTGACGGCGAGAGAGGGATCCTCGTTCTTCGTGGCGCGGTTCCGGGTCCGAAGGGCGGCATCGTAACGGTTACGTCGTCTGTGAAGGCTAAGTAATTCGAGGACAAGGAGGAAAACTAAGAATGGCTAATGTAGATATTTTTAATCTTAGTGGAGCCGTTGTCGGATCGATGGATCTTGATGATAAGATCTTCGGTATTGAGCCGAATAAGTCCGCGATGCGCATCGTTGTTCTCAACATGCTGGCTAATCGCCGTCAGGGCACACATTCCACAAAGACAAGAAGCGAAGTAAGCGGCGGCGGTAAGCGTCCGTATCGTCAGAAGGGCACAGGCCGTGCACGTCATGGTTCCACCCGTTCTGCACAGTATGTAGGCGGCGGCATCATCTTTGGGCCTAAGCCGAGATCCTACAGCTACACGGTTCCGAAGAAGATCAGACGTCTTGCGATGAAGTCTGCTTTCTCTTCGAAGATGGCTGACACAAAGGTTGTCGTTGTTGACGCTCTTGACTTCGACACAATGAAGACGAAGAACATGGTAAGCTTCCTGAAGGCGATCAAAGTTTCTGATTCTGCTCTCGTCGTACTCGGCGGTAAGAATGAGAACGTCGAAAAGGCTTCTAGAAACCTTCCTACAGTTAAGACAGCTTTCGTCAATACGATCAATGTATTCGACATCCTGAAGTATGATTCCTTTATCATGACGAAGGAAGCTGCAGAGAAGATCATGGAGGTGTACGCATGAGCAAATTGCCACAGGACATCATCATTAAGCCGGTTATCTCGGAGAAGAGCTCCTATGATACAGCAATCGGCAAGTATACTTTCCAGGTAGCCAGAACAGCGACGAAGACGGACGTGAGAAAGGCTGTAGAGCAGCTCTTCGGCGTGAAGGTCGTTTCCGTCAACACTGTAAACTACGATGGTAAGAAGAAGAGACAGCGCTACATTGAGGGTACAACACCGGCTTATAAGAAGGCAGTTGTTACCATCGATATGGAAGCGAAGGAAGTGTCTTATCTTGGTAAGGGCGGCAAGGCTGCGAAGTCCGACAAGAAGTTTAAGACAGCTATTGAAGAATTTGGAATCGGCCAGTAATGCGGCCTGATGGAAAAGGAGTGAAGAGAGAATGGCAGTAAAGACTTTTAATCCAACTTCTCCTGCGAGACGTAACATGACTGTCTCGGACTTTTCTTCTCTGACGAAGAAAGATCCTGAGAAGAGCCTGCTCGTAGCACGCAGCAAGTCAGGCGGACGTAACTCTTACGGACGTATCACCGTACGTCACATCGGTGGCGGTAACCGTCGTAAGATCCGTGTCATTGACTGGAAGAGAACAAAGGATGGTATCCCGGCAACAGTAGTTGCAATCGAGTACGATCCGAACCGTACAGCATTTATCGCACTGATCCAGTATCTGGATGGCGCGAAGTCCTACATCCTGGCTCCGCAGGGCCTGAAGGTAGGCGACAAGGTAGTTTCCGGAACAGATGTTGATATCGTAGCAGGTAATGCTCTCCCGATCGCCAACATCCCGGTAGGTACCATGATCCACAACATCGAGCTCAAGCCGGGCAAGGGTGCGCAGATGGTTCGTACCGCCGGTGCAGGCGCTCAGCTGATGGCGAAAGAGGGCGAGTTCGCTCAGGTACGTCTCCCGTCCGGTGAGGTTCGTATGGTCTCCATCAAGTGCAGAGCTACGATCGGTGTTATCGGTAACAACGAGCACGAGAACGTTTCGATCGGTAAGGCCGGACGTCATCGTCACATGGGCGTAAGACCTGCAGTACGTGGTGTCGTAATGAATCCTTGTGACCATCCGCACGGTGGTGGTGAAGGTAAGTCCCCGATCGGTCTGCCGGGTCCTGTTACACCTTGGGGTGTTCCGACTCTTGGTAAGAAGACCAGAAACAAGAAGAAGCATTCTAACAAGTACATTGTTAAGGGTAGAAAGTAAGCGAAGGGAGGAACCAAAATGAGTAGATCAACCAAGAAGGGTTATTTTGTACAAGATGCCCTGATGAAGAAAATCAATGCGATGAACGCAGCGAATGAGAAAAAGGTTGTACAGACTTGGTCTCGCGCTTCGACGATCTATCCTGAGATGGTAGGACACACGATCGCTGTTTATGACGGCAGAAGACATGTTCCGGTTTATGTGGTTGAGGAAATGTGCGGTCACAAGCTCGGTGAGTTTGCTCCGACAAGAACATTCAGAGGCCATGCCGGTGAGAAGTCTTCCGGCGGTAAGTAATCGTAAGCTTTGAAGGGAGGAAAGAATAGTGGAACAAGTTAAGTTAACCAAAGACTATATCGAATCAAATCGCGATGAGATCCTCGAAGCTTATGGCAAAGAGCAGAAGAAGAATGCGAAGAAGCCGCTGCTTACTAAGAAGCAGAAGAAGCTCCTGGGTATCGGCAAGGATCAGGGTAAGGCAATCGCCAAGTATGTCCGTATCACACCCCGTAAGGTGAAGGTAGTTGCGGATCTCATCAAGGGCAAGGATCTTGATGAAGCTTATGCGATCCTGGCTTACACACCGAAGGCTGCATCTCCGGTTCTGACAAAGGCTCTTAAGTCTGCTGAGGCCAATGCTGTAAACAACAACGGTCTTTCCAGAGGAAGCCTCTATGTTGCGGAAGCATACTCCAGCCAGGGACCGATCCTGAAGCGCTTCATTCCGAGAGCAAGAGGATCTGCATCGAGAATCAACAAGAGAACAAGTCACGTAACTGTTGTTCTCAAAGAAAGAGTATAAGGAGGAATAAAGAATGGGCCAGAAGGTTAATCCTCATGGATTGCGCGTCGGCGTTATCAAAGAGTGGGATACACGTTGGTATGCTGACAAGAAGACATTCAGCGATTTCCTCGTTGAGGACAAGCAAATCCGTGATTTTGTAAAGAAAGAGTGCTTCGCTGCAGGCGTTTCGAACATTGAGATCGAGCGTAAGGGTGCAGACAAGACCACAATCATCATCAACGCTGGTAAGCCCGGTATCATCATCGGTCGTCAGGGTGCCGGCATTGAGGACTTCAAGAAGAAGCTGCAGAAGAAGTTTAAGAAGAATTTCTTCGTAGACGTTCACGAAGTCAAGAACCAGGATGCGAATGCTCAGCTCGTTGCTGAGAACATCGCTTCTCAGCTCGAAAGACGTGTTTCTTTCCGCCGTGCCATGAAGATGGCAATGTCCCGTACAATGAAGTCCGGTGCGAAGGGTATCAAGACATCCTGCTCCGGCCGTCTGGGTGGCGCTGAAATCGCGCGTTCCGAGACATACCACGAGGGTACTATCCCGCTGCAGACACTGCGTGCAGATATCGACTATGGGTTTGCTGAGGCAAACACACAGTATGGTCGTATCGGCGTTAAGGTTTGGATCTACCATGGTGAGATCCTGACAGCCAAGAAGGTTGTTAAGGTTGCGGAAGGAGGCGAAGCGTAATGTTACTTCCTAAGAGAGTGAAGCACAGAAAGCAGCAGCGCGGCCGTCTGACCGGTAAGGCCTCCAGAGGTAATTTCGTTGCTTATGGTGATTACGGTATGTACGCTACAGAACCGTGCTGGATCACCAGTAACCAGATCGAAGCAGCTCGTATCGCGATCAACCGTTACGTCAAGAGAGGCGGTAAGGTATGGATCAAGATCTTCCCGGATAAGCCGGTTACCAAGAAGCCTGCTGAGACCCGAATGGGTTCCGGTAAGGGTTCTCCGGAGTACTGGGTAGCAGTAGTTAAGCCGGGCCGCGTTCTCTTCGAGATCGCCGGTGTAAGCGAAGATGTTGCACGTGAGGCAATGCGTCTTGCCGGACATAAGCTCCCTTGCAAGACAAAGTTCATCAAGAAGGAAGAGGAGGTATCTGAAAATGACGGCTAAGGAATTGCGTTCGAAGTCCAAGGAAGAACTTCAGCAGGAGCTGGTTGCATTGAAGGATGAACTCTTCAAGCTTCGTTTCCAGCATGCGACTAATCAACTCGAGAACCCGCAGCGCCTCGGTGCTGTAAAGCGTGACATCGCTCGCGTGAATACGATTCTCCGTGAGCAAGAGCTTAAGGCTAATTAATGAAGGGAGAAGAAGTAAATGAGCGATCGTAACCTCAGAAAGACCCGTGTTGGTATCGTAAGTTCCGACAAAATGGACAAAACTATCGTTGTTTCCGTAATCGAGCATGTTAAGCACCCGCTTTACGGCAAGATTATGAAGAGAACATATAAGCTGAAGGCCCACGACGAAGAGAACAAGTGCGGCGTCGGCGATAAGGTTAAGGTAATGGAGACCCGCCCGCTGTCTAAGGACAAGCGCTGGAGACTGGTCGAGATTATTGAGAAGGCGAAGTAATACGTAAGGGAATTACGTAAAGGAGGAAATCAAGATGATTCAAGTAGAATCCAGATTAAGATCTGCGGATAATACCGGCGCAAAAGAACTTGCCTGCATCAAGGTGCTTGGTGGTTCATGGCGTAAGTACGCGAATATCGGTGATGTCATCGTCTGCTCTGTGAAGACCGCTACTCCGGGTGGCGTCGTTAAGAAGGGTGATGTAGTTCGCGCAGTTGTTGTTCGCACGAAGAAGGGCGTAAGAAGAGCTGACGGCTCCTACATCAAGTTCGATGAGAATGCCGCTGTTATCATTAAGGAAGATAAGAACCCGCGTGGAACCCGTATCTTTGGGCCTATCGCGAGAGAGCTTCGTGATAAGGATTACATGAAGATCCTTTCTCTGGCTCCGGAAGTTCTGTAAGGAGGATGACAAATGGCTAGTAAGATTCATGTAAAGAAAGACGACAAGGTCGTAGTTATCTCCGGTAAGGACGCCGGATCCCAGGGCCAGGTCCTCAAGACCGAGCCGAAGAGCGGCAGAGTAGTTGTTTCCGGTGTGAACATGATCAAGAAGCACCAGAAGGCTATGGGCCAGAACAAGCCGGCCGGCATCATCGAGAAGGAAGGATCCATCGATGCTTCTAACGTAATGCTGGTCTGCCCGAAGTGCGGCAAGGCTACCCGTGTGGGTAAGAGAGTCGCAGAAGACGGTGCGAAGTATCGCGTATGCAAGAA
The DNA here is from genome assembly GCA_016281535.1 of Clostridia bacterium. GTDB lineage: Bacteria > Bacillota > Clostridia > Saccharofermentanales > Saccharofermentanaceae > Scatonaster. Next base: position 7,443 of record JAEEIT010000142.1, read on the forward strand.
GTGCGGCGCGGATATCGACCAGATCAAGAAGGCAAAGGAGGAGTAATCGATGTCTAGATTAAAGGACAAGTATGTAAATGAAGTTGCGCCTGCTTTGCAGGAAGAGTTCAAGTATAAGTCTTGCATGCAGATCCCGAAGCTTGAGAAGATCGTTCTCAACATGGGTGTCGGCGAAGTGAAGGATAACCCGAAGGCGCTCGAGAACGCGATGCGTGATATGGGTATCATCTGCGGCCAGAAGCCTGTTGCGACCGTTGCTTCCAAGTCGGTTGCGGCTTTTAAGCTCAGAGAAGGCATGAAGATCGGCTGCAAGGTTACACTTCGTGGCGAGAACATGTACAACTTCCTCGATAAGCTGATCAGCATCTCCCTTCCGCGTGTACGTGACTTCCGTGGTGTAAACCCGAACTCTTTCGACGGTCACGGTAACTATGCGATGGGCATCAAGGAACAGCTGATGTTCCCGGAAATCGATTTCGATAAGATCGATAAGGTTCGCGGCATGGATATCATCATCGTAACAACGGCGAAGACAGATGAGGAAGCAAGATCGCTTCTGACTCTCATCGGCATGCCGTTCCGCAAGTAATAGGAGGGTATAAGTAATATGGCTAAAACGTCAATGAAACTCAAGGCACAGCGTGCTCCGAAGTTCAAGGTACAGCAGCACAACCGTTGCAAGCTCTGTGGTAGACCGCATGCTTATATCCGCAAGTACGGTATCTGCCGTCTGTGCTTCCGTGACCTGGCTTACAAGGGCCAGATCCCGGGCGTACGTAAGGCAAGCTGGTAACGATAGCGAGATCACAAGGAGGAAAGATTATGCAGATTACAGATGCAATTGCTGATATGCTGACAAGAATCCGTAATGCAGGTACAGCCGGTCATCCGGACGTTATGATCCCTGCTTCCAATTTGAAGAAGGCTATCGCACAGATTTTAGTAGATGAAGGTTATATCGCTTCTTTTGAAACGATCGAAGATGATAAGCAGGGAATGATCAAGGTTACTCTGAAGTACGCAGCTAAGAAGCACGTTATTTCCGGTATCCAGAGAATTTCCAAGCCGGGTCTCCGCGTTTACGCGGACAAGGAGAATCTCCCGAAGGTTCTCGGTGGTCTCGGTATCGCGATCATCTCGACGTCCAAGGGCGTTATGACTGATAAGGCAGCCAGAAAGCTCGGCGTTGGCGGCGAGGTTATGGCTTACGTTTGGTAATAGAAAACCATTAAAACTCTGAAATGGGACCCGCAAGGTTCCGCAATCTAAAGAGCAGGAGGTAGATTGTATGTCTAGAATTGGCAACATGCCGATCACGATCCCGGCAGGGCTCGAAGTAAAGCAGGATGGTCAGACCATCACTGTAAAAGGCAAGGACGCGACACTTTCTCTGAATGTGCATCCGTCCATCATTGTAGAAGTAAAAGACAATGTGATCACGGTCAAGAGACCTAATGATGAGAAGCAGGTGAAGGCTCTTCACGGCCTGACCCGCTCTCTGATCAACAACATGGTCATCGGTTGTTCCGAAGGTTTCAAGAAGGAACTCGAGATCCAGGGCGTTGGTTACAAGGCTACAAAGCAGGGTAAGAAGGTTGTATTCAACCTTGGTTACTCTCACCCGATCGAGATGGAAGAGCCGGCTGGTATCACAATTGATGTACCGGCACAGAACCAGATCATCGTTAAGGGTGCAGATAAGCAGTTAGTTGGCGAGACAGCCGCTAAGATCCGTTCGTTCAGACTTCCGGATGCATATAAGGGCAAGGGTATCAGATATGTTGGTGAATATGTCCGCATCAAGGAAGGTAAGACAGGCGCTAAGAAGTAAGTGAAGGGGTGAACAAGCATGATTAATAAGATTGACAAGAACGCTATTCGCCGCAGAAAGCACATCCGTGTGAGAAGA
>JAEEIT010000015.1 GCA_016281535.1 Clostridia bacterium
ACATCTTAGTGTGGCAATTGGGGCACTCTACCAATCCTGGCAAAACGAGCTTCCAGGCACTTCTATGACGAGAAGTTCTAGCTTTCGACCATTTACGCTTCGGATGAGCCATCGCATCCACCTCCAATACAAATCTTAGATTTCTCTAATATATTCGCAGCCACACTAAACCCTGAGGCGCGAAAGATATTATGCACTAATGAAAACCCTTTGTCAAGCAACTTTCGAAGAGTTACCGATAGATTTTATACATAAATTTCTTATTTGGCAAGATGTACTTTAAAAAACATCGTATTCCGCATCGGATCCTGTCCCGGAAACTGAAGATCGTATTCGAGCATCGCCTTACGGACGAGGTACTCCCGCCCATCGATCACGGTTTCTTCGTCCGCCGTCTCCGGGAAAAAGAGGAGCCCGAAGGTCTCGACCTGAAGGTCGAAGTCCCCGTGGCTGGTGTGCATGACCCCGTCCGTCATCTCGCCCTCCCGGAACCGCAGCTCCATCTCGGCCGATCCTTTTCTCGTCAGGCACAGAAGCTTCTCTTCCACACGATAGCTCAGAAGAAACCGGCTGTCGCCCTCCCCTTTTTCCACTTCTCTCTGGATCCACGTCACACGGATCCGGTCCTCGGACTGTTCGAAGGTCCCCTCGTGCATCTTCTCTTCTTCTTCAAAAGCACTCTTAATACTTACCAGACAGGGCGTCTTCTCCATTTCTTCTCTCCTTGCCAATGAATGAAATTAGTTTACCATAAATCTCAAGTGCAAATCTTAACTGAAAAGAATTCAGAGCAATCTTAAAGCGGATCATTCTCCTTCGGCTCAGACAGTTTGCTTACGCAAAACTCGCCGCCGTAGATTGATCCGCTTTATTGCTTCGATTTCATTTCTCATACATATTTGCACTTGAGATTTATTATAAAATAGTAAATAATAGGCATGGTCATTTCATAGGGCGGTGATGGCGGGGGCCGGATCCGCGTAAAGACAGGGAGAGTTTCGATGAGAGAGTTTTCGGTTTCAGGCAAAAGTGCAGGCAAGAAGGTCATCCGGGCAGCGATTCTGGAGTTTCCGAACCTGACTCCTTCCACCCTTCAGAAAGCACTGAAACATAAGGATATCCGTATCAACGGCAAGCGTATCTCTTCCGATACCGTCGTAAGCGAAGGAGACAGAGTTGAGCTGTGGCTTCCGGAAGCACTCTTCGAGAAGAAGCAGGAGACGGAGAAATCAGAAATAGATGATTACAAGGTCGTATCCGAGACCGACGACCTCCTTCTCGTCAACAAGCGTCAGGGGCTGGCCGTCCACGGTGGCAAAGGTATGAACGGCGACTGCCTCATCGACATCCTCCGCCGTGACTATAGAAATCCCCAGCTGGACCTGTGCCACCGGATCGACATGAATACCGGCGGGCTGATCCTTACCGCGAAGAATAAGCAGGCTCTGGAGGACGCTATCACCCTCTTTAAGACCGATAAAATCACGAAGCGTTACCGTTGTCTCGTCCGAGGCGTACCCACCGCCGGGACCAGTGTGATCTGTCAGGATGAGGCTATCATGAAGGAAGTTTCCGCCTATCTGGAGAAACCGCCGACGGGAAATGTCTTTATCCACGATATCCCGAAGGAGGGCGATCTTCCCATCACATCCCGCTACCGCGTGCTTCGGGTGTATAATGGGGCCGGTCCGGACGGAGAAGACGTGTCCGACATCGAAGTCGAGCTGGTCACGGGAAGGACGCACCAGATCCGTGCACAGTTCGCCCATCTCGGGCACCCGATCATCGGAGACGGCAACTACGGAAGGAACCAGTATAATCTGCATTTTCGAAACCTCAGAGGCGGGAAAGTGCGCTATCAGCAGCTCTTCGCCTCGACGCTTCTGTTCGGGAAGATCCCGAAGGAGAACCGGCACCACCGCTTAAGCGGACGGACCTTCTCCATCGAACCGCGGTATGACGTGAAGCTGTAAAGCCGGGCTTTCCGAGGAAAAAGCGAGAAAAGAACAGGCAGTGATCTATTCGGACTGCCACAGAAATAGAAAAAAAGGAACAACAAACCATGAGACGATTTTTTGACAATATACTTGATATCTTCATCCATGACCAGAGCGGAGAATCCCGCATGAAGCGGACATTGATCGAGATCGGGATCGGGCTTCTGATCCTCATTTTGGTATTTGCAATCCCCTCCTGCTCCTCTACAAGATACGAGAAGAAACAGATCGGTATCCATCACGCAGAGATCGAAGTAGAGAACTACGGCACCATCAAGCTGGAACTCGATGGTGATACCGCGCCCGTCACCGTGCAGAATTTCATGGATCTGGCCCGCTCCGGTTTCTATAACGGCTCGACCTTCCACCGTATCATCGAAGACTTCATGGTACAGGGCGGCCGAATGCCTTCGGGCTGGACCGGTGAGGCACCGAAGAGCATCCTCGGTGAGTTCTCTGCCAATGGGCAGGGCAACAGCATCAAGCACACCCGCGGCACGATCTCTATGGCCAGAACGCAGAATAACTATAACAGCGCCTCGTCAGAATTCTTCATCTGCCAGGTCGACTATCCTTCCCTGAACGGACAGTACGCCGCCTTCGGACATGTCACCGAAGGGATCGAGATCGTTGACGCACTGGCGCAGGTCCCCTCCGGCGAGAACGGTGCGGTCGATCCCGAGAACCAGCCGGTCATTAAAGAGATCCGCATCATCGACTGATCATTACGCTATATAGCAAACGCGAAAAACACATACAATCGAGGAACCATCATGAATCTTGCTGAACTGAAAGCCGGGCATCATGCAACAATACTGAAGGTAGGCGGCGAAGGTGCGCTGCGCCAGCATTTCCTGGACATGGGCGTCATTCCGGGCGTCCGCGTCAAGGTCGAAAAACTCGCACCCATGGGCGATCCGATGGAGCTCCGCCTCCACGGCTACGAATTGACGCTCCGTCTCGACGATGCCCGCCTGATCGAGATCGAGCCCGAAGAGCAGAAAGCCATCGATGACAGTGCTTCTGCCGAAGAAGCCGAAGGTAAGAAAAAGAAGGAGCGCCGTATCATCATCGCCCACCCGGGTCTTGGTGAAGGCGGTAAATACCACGTCAAAGCGGACGAGAATCCCCTTCCCGACGGCACGAAGCTCACCTTCGCACTGGCCGGCAACCAGAACTCCGGCAAGACCACTCTCTTCAACCAGCTTACGGGCAGTAACCAGCATGTCGGCAATTTCCCCGGCGTGACCGTCGATAGGAAGAGCGGCGCCATCAAGGGGCATCCCGAGACCGAGATCACCGATCTTCCGGGTATCTACAGCATGTCCCCGTACACGGCCGAGGAGATCGTCTCGAGACAGTTCATCCTCGACGAGAAGCCCTGCGGCATTATCAACATCGTCGATGCGACGAATATCGAGCGCAACCTATATCTGACCATGCAGCTCATGGAGCTCAATGTCCCGATGGTACTCGCCCTGAACATGATGGACGAGATCCGCGGCAACGGCGGTTCGATCCTGGTAAACCAGATGGAACACGAGCTGGGCATCCCGGTGGTCCCGATCTCGGCGGCGAAGAACGAAGGTATCCACGAGCTCGTCGACCACGCGATACATGTTGCGAAGTACCAGGAACGCCCGGGGCGTCTTGACTTCTGTGACGAGAACGACAGCGGTGCGATCCACAGATGCCTGCACAGTATCATGATCCTCATCGAAGACCATGCGAAGGCAGCAGGGATCCCGGAACGGTTCGCGGCGACCAAACTCATCGAAGGAGATGCACGCGTCCTCGACAGGCTCAATCTCGATCAGAATGAGAAAGAAACCCTCGAACACATCATTCTCCAGATGGAGGAGGAATCGGGTATGGACCGCGCAGCCGCCATCGCAGATATGCGCTTCACTTTCATCCAGAAACTGGTCGACCGTACGGTCATCAAGCCGAAAGAAAGCAAGGAACACCAGCGCTCTAGAGCCATCGATAAAGTCCTGACCGGCAAATATACGGCCATCCCTGCCTTTATCCTCATCATGGCCGCCGTATTCTTCCTGACCTTTAATGTCATCGGCGCATTCTTCCAGGATCTCCTCGAGCGCGGCATCACCGCCCTGACGGAAGTGGTAGCCGATGCCCTCATTTCCTGGAACGTCAACGAAGTCGTCCGCTCCCTGATCGTAGACGGCATCTTCACCGGTATCGGAAGTGTCCTGTCCTTCCTGCCGGTCATCGTTACGCTTTTCTTCTTCCTGTCTCTTCTCGAAGACACCGGCTACATGGCCCGTATCGCCTTCGTCATGGACAAATTCCTAAGAAAGATCGGCCTTTCCGGCCGCTCCATCGTCCCGATGCTCATCGGATTCGGCTGTACGGTACCGGGCGTCATGGCCTCCCGTACCCTTCCTTCCGAGCGCGACCGTAAGATGACGATCCTGCTGACTCCATTCATGAGCTGCTCCGCGAAGCTCCCGATCTACGGGTTCTTCGCCAGTACCTTCTTCCCGAAGTGGAGCGGCCTGATCATGGTATCGCTTTATTTCATCGGTATCTTCATGGGCATCCTCGTTGCTCTTATCTCGAAGAATACGGTCTTTAAAGGGAAAGCCGTTCCCTTCGTCATGGAGCTTCCGAACTACCGCATGCCGGGCGCCAAGAACGTCTCCCAGCTTCTCTGGGAGAAAGCCAAGGACTTCCTGCAGCGCGCCTTCACCGTCATCTTTATCGCTTCGATCGTGATCTGGTTCCTGCAGTCATTCGACCTGGGCTTCAACCTGGTCGATGATTCGAGCCGCAGCATCCTGGCCGTAGCCGCAGGCTACATCGCGCCGGTATTCACGCCTCTGGGATTCGGAGACTGGCGGTTCTCCACCGCCCTGATCACCGGCTTCATGGCGAAAGAAAGCGTGGTATCGACCATGAATGTACTGGTCGGATCAAGCGATTCCCTGCTTTCCCTTCTGACACCTCTGTCGGCCATGAGCCTTCTGGTCTTCTGCCTGCTCTACACTCCGTGTGTCGCCGCCGTTGCCTCTGTCCGCAGAGAACTCGGTTCCAAATGGGCCGGCATCGTGGTCGTCTTCCAGTGCGTCATCGCCTGGATCGCCGCCTACGGCGTACACCTGATCGGCGTTCTCCTCGGCCTGGGCTGATCCGCCCGATATCAGATTCATTGTCTTTTTGTTGTGTTTCTGACCATTCTCTTTATTAAATTATCCTAAGAAAAAACGGATCCCGCTGTATGAAACAGCGGGATCTGTAATGAAATCGTTTTCTGCACCGTAAAGTGTGTCATGAAAAATGCAGAAAGTTGTCAACTAGTGAGGATGCCTGAGATGTGTGCGTCAGAAAGATGGCAAACTTTCTCTAACGGAGGCATTGGGGTTGTCTTTTCACACGGCACCTCACTTGACTATATTCTATATTATTTTTGAAAAATCGATACCAAAAATTTGCACTTTATGTCATAATAATGGTGTAAGTTTGTTTACGATTGGGGTTGTGAATAGACCGCTGCAGAAGGCAGTGAAATCTGGCTGAGACGTATCCGGGTCCCCGGAAACGTCCGATAAAGGAGGCAGAATATCCATGAATCAAGATGTGAATCAGGAATTGCAGAGGCTCCTGTTTATGCAGAGAGAGCATCTGATGGTGCGTTCTTCCTACGAACATGAGGTGGACTTTTATGATCTCGTGGCCACAGGCCAGCTCGAAGAAGTCATGCGTCAGGTCAGAGAGTATCATATCTCCGAACTTCGCGGTGTCGGCACCCTCTCGCCGGACAGGCTCCGCAACGTCCGCTATCACCTCATCATCAGCATCGCCATGATCGCACGTTACTGCATCAACTACGGCATGGATGTCGAGACATCCTATTCCCTTTCCGATATCTATATCCAGAAATGTGACGCGGCCACGACCACATCGAAGCTCGACGAGATCCAGCAGGAATGCATCGAGGATTACTGTACAAGAATGCGCGCACTGCGTCTGGACAACATCTTCAGCAAGCACGTCGTCCGTGCCATCGAGTACATCTACAGTCATCTGCAGGACCGTATCCTCGTACCGGACCTCTCCGAATACCTCGGGCTCAACGACGCCTATTTCTCTAAGCTTTTCAAGAAGGAAACCGGCGTGTCCGTCAGCGACTTCATCCGCATCAAGAAGATCGACGCCGCCAAGCACATGCTCAAGCACTCCGACTACTCATGTCTCAGCATCTCGCAGTTCCTTTCCTTCTCGACACAGAGCCACTTCATCCAGGCATTCAAGAAGCAGACGGGGCTCACCCCCGAAGAATACCGGAAACAGAACTTCCACAGAGCTTTTCCAAAGGATGCGGAATCCAAGCAAGGGGCATCACTTCCCGTCGAGCATACGGAAGAGGAACTTGCCCAGCTTCTCGAAGAAGCCAAGAAGAAGAACCTCTCCTCCCCGCCGAGAAACTAATCGATTTCATAGCCCGCCTGAGCGAGTGCGAATAGCGCCCGCTCGAAGTTTTCTTCTTTAACGAGAATGTAGTCAGTATTGTATGTGGATACCGCAAATATCCCGATCTTATTGTCTGCCAGGATGCCGGACAGTTTAGACAGGATCCCGATCAGCGAGAAGTCCAGGACACCCTCGATCCGGAAGCCCTTCCAGCCATCGACACGCGCCGTCGTGTTCGCCGGCACCTCCTCAAGAGGGCAGACCAGTGAAAGTTCTTCATCGGTTTTCCCCACGAAGACATATTCTCCCCGAAGGTTGATTCCTGTGGCATCCGTGAGTTTGCAGACACTGAAGATATACGGCAAGGTTTTAAGCTTCATATCGTTTTCTCCTACTTTGCACAGTATCGGTTCCCCATACTGATTCTATAGTTTGTATTATATACCCTTTGCCTACTCTAAGTATCTTCACAGATCACTGCACGGACAGGAAGCGCTCCAGCCGCTGGAACCCGGCAGGATCTCTTCCGACTTTAATGTCCTCGCCGAAGGCCGCCGTTGCTTCCTCTGCCGTGTAGGTCTCCTCCATCTCCTCCGTCCCCACAGAATACCGGAATGTCACGTGATCCAGGTTGCCGATCACCGCAATCATCTCGTATGCGGAATTCCTCATCTGGGTCCGGTAATACTTCAGATCCTTCTCATCCAGAGGCTCCTTGAAAAGGATCGTCCATCCGTAGGGTTCGCTTTCGGTCTGAAGTTCATTCGTATAATCTCCGATCTTCTGACGCAGACGCACTGCATCAGCGGTCATATTATTGCTGCTCATATCTCCTACATAATCATGGGCAGTGGATACGATATCCATCGTTCGTTCGGAGATCATTTCACCATCTTTCCAGACGAGTGTTTCGTGATCGGTGACGATGTAATTGATCGGACCTTCCAATGTATAGACTGTGCTTCGGTCATCGAGGTAAAGGAGACTTGCGGACACGACCCGGCTGGTAATGTTCAAGATACCGTCATCCTCCGTAAGTTTCAATTCGGATATGGCGTTCCCGCTTCCCAGAGGTATCGCCTTGACATACACTTCCTTATTGCCCTTCAGTTCGATCTCATACTTCACCATCCCGGGCTCCGCCCGATTACCGATGAGATACTTCTTTACCGATATTCCCACTACGAAGATCACGATCACAGCCAGAAGACTTGCCAGAATGAATGTCCTGTTCCGGGAGCGGGTCTTCTTCAGGAAGTCGATCTGCTTTCTTTCCTTATCGGCTTCCGAGGCACTGATCGCACCGGTCTCCTCTTTCTTCATGGTCTCAAGAAGGGCGGCGCAGGAAGCACACTCCGAGAGATGTTCCTCTATATCGTGATTACTTGCTTCCGATGTTAATCCGTCGACATAGAGCGGCAGAATATCCTGAACGATTTCACACGGTAGTTTCGTCATTTTTCGAACTCCTTTCTCAACTTCTCTTTCCCGCGATAGAAGGTTACCCTGGCCCAGTTCTCGGTCTTCTGACAGATGTCTCCTATCTCACGGAAAGACAGTTCTCCGAATATCCGCAGATACATCACTTCGCGATACGGGTCAGCAAGCGCGTGGAGTTTAGTAAGAAGTTCGACACGCTCACTTGCTCTCAGAAGATCACTCTCGGATGATTCCACGGGGATGGCCAATTCATCGATATCCTCGTGCTGCGGATGCTTCCGTCTATAGGTAAGAAGTACATTCTTCGCGATCCCGCACAGCCAGGTTGAGATCCTGCACTTCCCGTCATACCTGTCGATCGTCCGGATCGCCTGATAGAACGTCTCCTGAGTCAGCTCTTCAGAAAGATCGGCCTGATAGGTCAATGACAGCAGGTATTTGTACACGGTCTGCGCATACTGCTGATAGATTTCATCGAAAGACTGCAACTTCTCACCTCCTTTGCCTTACATATATGAATGCGGTAAAAACCGGATTCGTTACAGATGATTTCACATTTTTTCTGTGAAAAGAGGGGTCCTCTCCCAATCCGGAGACGACCCCTCTTCGATTTCATTTCCAATCTTTGGTCTTACTTTTTTGTCTCGATCTCTTTCAGAGCAGCGGCGATCGCTTCTTCTGCTGTCATCTCCACCACATCGGAACCGGCACGGAGCTTATACTCCACCTTGCCTTCCGCGGCCTTACGGCCAACAGTAATGCGGATCGGGAAACCGATAAGGTCTGCATCCTTGAACTTGACGCCTGCGCGCTCTTCCCTGTCGTCGATAAGCACTTCGGCACCTGCCTTCTCGAGTGCATCGTGGATTTCTTCCGCCATCTTCACGACCGTCTCATCCTGGGATGTGGTCGGAACAACGATGACCTGATACGGAGCCACGGACATCGGCCAAATGATACCGTTCTCATCGTAGTGCTGCTCGATGATCGCTGCCAGCGTACGGGAAACACCGATACCATAGCAGCCCATGATCATGGAGTTTTCTTTACCGTCTTTGTCGAGGTAGATGCAGTGGAGTGCATCGGAGTACTTCGTGCCGAGCTTGAAGATATGGCCGACCTCGATACCACGGCACATAGCAAGCGGTTTCCCGCACTTCGGGCACGGATCGCCTTCAACGGCACAGCGGATATCGACGACACGGTCCGGTGTAAAGTCACGGCCGAAGTTGACGTTCTTGAAGTGATAGTCGGTCTCGTTCGCACCGACGATGAAGTTCGTCATCGCCGCTACTTCATAGTCAGCGATCACCTCAACCTTTTCCTTCAGGCCGACAGGACCGGCAAAACCGACTGCCGCACCGGTTACGCGCTCGACTTCCTCGAAGGAAGCCAGGTTCATCTCAGTCGCATCGAAGAGGTTACCGAGCTTAGTCTCGTTGATCTCACGATCGCCTCTTACCATTACGGCAACGATCTTTCCGTCGATGTTGTAAAGGATCGTCTTCGCAAATGCGGTCGGCTCAGAGTGCATGAACTCCATGAGTTCTTCGATGGTCTTCACATGCGGCGTCTCGATCTTCTCGATCGGAAGCATCTCCACACCCTCCGGCTTTTTCACCTCCGGGCACGGTGCTTTTTCCTCGTTGGCGGCATAGTCGCAATCCGGGCAGTATGCGATCGCATCTTCACCGACAGCGGACTTTACCATGAACTCCTGGGAACCGGAACCGCCCATCGCGCCGGAATCAGCATCGACGAGGATGTAGTCGAGGTTACAGCGGTCGAAGATCTTGCAGTACGCGTCCTTCATGATGAGGTAGGACTTATCAAGGCCCGCCTCGTCCACGTCGAAGCTGTATGCATCCTTCATGACGAACTCACGGGAACGGACGACACCGAATCTCGGGCGCTTCTCGTCACGATACTTGTGCTGGATCTGGTAAAGGGTGACCGGGAGGTTACGATACGAACGGATCGTATCTCTTACCGCCTCTGTGAAAGGCTCTTCGTGCGTCGGACCAAGGCAGAACTGACGGCCGCCTCTGTCCTTCAGCCGGAACATCTCCGGTCCGAATTTCTCCCAGCGGCCGGAAGCCATGTAGGTCTCAGCCGGAAGAACGGCCGGCATGATGAGCTCTTGGGCGCCCGCGCGGTCCATCTCCTCACGGACGATGGCTTCGACCTTACGGTATGCACGATAACCCATCGGCATATATGAATAGATACCGGCGGCGGCCTTACGCATCAGGCCGGCACGCAGCATGAGCTGATGGCTCACGATCTCGGCATCAGACGGGACTTCTCTCTGAGTAGACATGAAAAGCTTAGATACTCGCATGATTGATTCCTCTTTCATCGCGCACACACGCGCTTATATAATATATAGCACACAAAAGTATAATGAATTGCCCGTAAGATGTCAATTTACGGCGTCCATCTTATCCCTCGTATAGTACAATAATAGAGAGATCCGCGCGGGAGTTTTTCCTGCAGAAAGAGGTTCCTATGAAATACGATATCGCCATCATCGGCGCCGGGGTCGTCGGCACATCGATCGCCTACAACCTCATTCCTTATGATGTTTCCGTGCTTCTTTTAGACAAGAACAACGACGTAGCTATGGGCGCCACGCGCGCCAATAGTGCGATCATCCACGCAGGATACGACCCGAAGCCGGGCACGCTCATGGCGAAGCTCAATGTCGAGGGCAACCGTCTCTGCGAGTATCTTTGCTATAAACTGGATGTTCCTTTCCGCCGCTGCGGTTCCCTGGTCCTGGCTTTTTCAGAAGAAGAAAAAGCCACACTGGAAGAACTTCTCGACCGCGGCATAAAGAACAGCGTTCCCGACATCCGTATTCTCGGCCGGGATGAACTCCGCGCCATGGAACCCGGAGTATCCGAAGAGGCCGTAGCCGCCCTCTATGCACCTTCCGCAGCTATCGTAAACCCCTGGGAGCTTTGTCTCGCGCAGGCGGAAGTCTTCGTAAGAAACGACGGCAATCTCTTCCTCAACGCAGAAGTCACCGCCATCTCCGAAAACAAGGATCCGTCCGCATCATCCCGATATACGATCGAGTCCACACTAAATACCTTCGAAGCAGATACGATCATCCTTGCATGCGGGATCCAGGCCGATACGGTTCATGGGCTTGTCGCGGTTCCCGATTTTAAGATCGTGCCGACCCGGGGCGAATACTTTCTCCTGGACAAATCCGAAGGCAACCGCGTCGATCACGTCATTTTCCAGTGTCCGAACGAAAAAGGAAAAGGCGTACTTGTCGCGCCTACTGTTCACGGCAATCTGATATGCGGACCGACCTCCGAAGTGCTGAAAGACGATATCGAAGATACCGCGACCACTTCCCGGAAACTCTCTGAGATCAAGGAAAAGGCCGCCCGCTCCGTAAACAATATCTCCTGGCGTGACAACGTCAGAAACTTTTCCGGCATCCGTGCCAACTCCACAGAAGATGACTTCATCATTCGCGAGATCCCCGGGAAGAAGGGTATTTTCGAGGCGGCCGGGATCAAGTCACCGGGACTGGCGAGCAGTCCGGCCATCGGTCGTTACGTCGTGGATCTGTTAAAAAGGAGCGGTGTCAGTCTGTGTCCCAAAGAGGACATTACTGAACCCAACGGAGACCGGTATCCGTCATATTCTCTCGGCCGGAACAAGGTCCATTTCCGGGATATGAGCAACAGTGAGCGTGAGACCCTTGTCAAAAGAGATCCTGCCTACGGGCGGATCGTCTGCCGCTGCGAGGGCGTCACCGAGGGGGAGATAAGAGATGCGCTTGAAAGCCCGATCCCACCCACCACTCTTGATGGTGTAAAGCGAAGAGTCGGGACCGGCATGGGCAGATGTCAGGGCGGTTTCTGCGGTCCGAGAGTCGTGGAGATGCTTCTTTCCTATCGTAAGGAAGAACTCGAAAAACTTTCCTCCATGCCCCTTTCAGACGATGATGCCAAGATGTTTTCCGGGTCCTTAACTAAGAAAGATTTCCCGCTAAGACCGGACGAGCTTCATCTTCTCATCCGGCAGGACGCAAACGGCTCAAACCTCTTCTTCCCGCGGGAGCAGGAATCAGATCCCGCTGTCGCGGAGAGCACTACAACCAGTCAGGAGGTGGACGTATGAGAAACTACGATATAGTTGTCATTGGCGGAGGTCCTGCGGGTCTTGCCGCTGCGAAGAGCGCTGCAGAAAACGGCTGCCGATCCATCCTTCTTATCGAGCGTGATACCAAACTCGGCGGGATTCTCAACCAGTGTATCCATAATGGATTCGGTCTTGCGCACTTCGGCGAAGAACTCACAGGCCCGGAATATGCTCACCGCGCGATCGAGGAACTGAAGAGAGATGCGCCGGGGGTAGAGATCCTTCTTGACACTTTCGTCGCAGACTTTTCAACCGAGAGGAAAGAACTCAATTTAGAAACCGCCGAGTACGAAAGCCGGAAGGTCAATACGATCTATGCCATGAACAATAAAGATGGATATTTCGAGATCACCGCAAAGGCCGTCATCCTTGCAATGGGCTGTCGTGAGAAAGCCCGCGGCGCACTGGCCATCCCCGGCACCCGTCCCGCCGGCGTCATGACCGCAGGCCTTGCCCAGCATTACGTCAACATCGACGGATATATGGTCGGCCGGAAGGTCGTCATCTTAGGTTCCGGTGATATCGGTCTCATCATGGCACGCCGTATGGTGCTCGAGGGCGCCAAGGTCCTCGCCTGTATTGAGATCGCCCCACAGCCCGGAGGACTTGCGCGAAACATCACGCAGTGTCTCCAGGACTATGGTATCCCGCTCTATCTCCGTCAGACCGTCACCGCGATTCACGGGAAAGACCGTCTTACCGGCATCACTGTATCGGAAGTCGATGAGAAATACACGCCGATCCCCGGAACCGAGCGTGAGATCGAGTGCGACACACTCCTCCTCTCCTGCGGTCTGATCCCCGAGAATGAACTATCCAGAAAGGCCGGCATCTCCATCAACCCGAAGACCGGAGGCCCCTTCTCCTCGGATGTGCACGAGACTTCCAAGCCCGGCATCTTCGCCTGCGGAAATGTCCTTCACGTTCATGACCTGGCTGACAATGTCACCAAAGAAGCCATCGAAGCCGGAAAGGCTGCCGCGCTCTATGTTTCCGGCGCCGTCTCTTCCACATCAGAGCAGGCCATAAAAGATCCGAAGGTCTTCCCCGGAAAGGTCGTAAAGCCGATCGATCCGGTCACGGCCGCTGCCCTCGCTCTCGGCGGCGATTCGGCGGCTTCCGATAAGGCTTCCTATACGACCGGTTCAGGCACGTCTGTTTCCGGATCAGGCGCAGCTGAATCAGGAACAGCCGATGCCGGCAAGGCGGTCCGGCGCATGACCTGCATCATCTGCCCGCGAGGCTGTGATCTCTGTGTCACGCTGGGTGAAAACCCTGTCGTATCCGGCAATAGTTGCCCACGAGGCGAAGAATACGCGATCAACGAGATCACGCATCCCATGCGTACACTGACCACCACAATCCGTGTGCGCAGAGAGGACGGAACACTCGGCCGGATCAGCGTCAAATCCAAGGACGAGATCCCGAAAGAAGAGATCCGTGACCTCGCAGCAAAGATCCATCACACGATCCTCACCGGCCCTGTCTCCGTTGGCGACGAAGTCCTTCCCGGCGTCCTAGCCACCAGCTCCACCTGACGTTCCAAGCAAAGATCTTAGCAACACGGGATAGAAGCAAATAAATAAATATCTCTTATGCGACGAGTTTTGCGTAAGCAAACTGTACGAGTCGCAAAAGAGATACTTTTTTATTATCTATTCAATTGTTGCTCAGATCTTCGGACGCGCCACTCTCTGATACGTCTCCCCGCCGTACTCTTCGAAGAGGTGAACCATCTCTTCGTCGGAGATAACGGTCACACGGCCACCATCGTACTGCGCATCGATCCACTCCTTCATCTTCGCGATAAAAGGATCTTTCTTGCTGACGGCGCTCTCCCCTGCAAGACGGTAGTAATTGTTGATCCAGCAGGCGATACCGGCAAGACCGGATACGTTACTTACGGCAACCAGCGGCGGACGGTCCAGAAGTGCTTCTGTATCGAAGATATTGTAGATCTCCGGATCCTTCAGAAGGCCATCAGCGTGAATGCCGGCCTTCGTGACATTGAAGTTCTTACCGACGAACGGAGTCATCGGCGGCAGTTCGTAATGGGTCTCACGGGAGATGTAGTCCGCGATCTCGGTGATCACACGGGAATCCATACCGTCGAGAGTACCACGAAGCTGCGCATACTCGAAGACCATAGCCTCCAGCGGGACATTACCGGTTCTCTCACCGATACCCAGCAGCGAGCAGTTGACTGCCTGTGCTCCATAGAGCCATGCCGTCGAAGCATTGACGACACCCTTATAGAAATCGTTATGGCCATGCCACTCCAGCATCTCGCAGGGCACACCCGCATAGTGCTGCAGACCGTAGATGATACCCGATACAGATCTCGGAAGCGCGACGCCCGGGAACGGAACACCATAGCCCATGGTATCGCAGGCACGGATCTTGACCGGAATACCACTCTCATCGGAAAGTCTCATCAGCGCGGTGGCGAACGGTACGACGAAGCCGTAGAAGTCAGCACGTGTGATATCTTCGAAATGGCATCTCGGACGAAGTCCTGCATCGATGGCATCTCTTACGATACCGAGATACTTATCCATCGCCTGCTTACGGGTAAGCCCCATCTTATTAAAGATGTGGTAGTCCGAGCAGGATACCAGGATACCTGTTTCCTTGATACCGATATTCCGGACGAGCGCGAAGTCGGACTTGGTCGCACGGATCCAGGTCGTGATCTCCGGGAACTTATATCCCAGCGCCATACACTGCTCGAGGGCCTGGCGGTCCTTCTCGGAATACACGAAGAACTCCGTCTGACGGATGATGCCCTTCGGTCCGCCCAGACGATGCAGCATCTTATAGATCTCCACCATCTGTTCGGTGGTATACGGAGCACGGGACTGCTGGCCGTCACGGAATGTGGTATCGGTAATATAGATATTCTCCGGCATGTTCATCGGAACTTTCCGGTAGTTATAAGCAATCTTCGGGACTTCGGCATACGGGAACAGTTCACGGAAAAGCTCCGGCTTCTCGACATCCTGCAGCGTATACTGATAAGGATCCTGTTCCAGAAGATTACTCTTGTCACTCAGCGCGATATTTTTCATGATTTGTTCCTCCTGCTTGCAAATTTTGAAGATGCACGCCTTTGCGCATGTATATAGTAAAAAGGTTTCGAGAGCGCTTGTCAACGTCTTTCCGCTTTTTTCTACTTTTTTATTTGGGTTTTCTGTTTTTGCAAGATGATTTTATTCAAATTGCATGAAGAGCCGATTTTTATTTCGGCAGAAGTACGGATTCCAGTGCTTTTGCCGTCATGGTTCATCCATTACAGTTCAATCAGAAGAACAGTCTTCCGGATCCGTGGTCTTTAAGAAGGGCCTGGATCCTCTTCGGCATGATCGGGTGCGAACTGAGAAGGTTCACGAGGAACACGAAGAAACCACGTGTCTCACGGCAGTGCTGGACATAGTCCTCGATATCGACCTTCTTATAGAGGTGCTTACCCACGATAAGGGCCAGCATCGGTTCCACGCCGCTGACCCCAACGAGCTGCTGGGCCACACGGTCACAGCTATACTCACGGCAACGGGAAAGGGCGGATGAAAGGATCGGCAGATACTCGGCGAAGAGGATGCTCAGATTATAAGAGAACGTCGAATGACGCAGCCGGATATGGGTCATCTCATGGCCGATGATGAACTTAATGCTGTTGAGATCGTGATGCTCCAGATAGGCCACCTCGAAGAGGTCCGCCAGAAGCACGATATACTGTCTTCTCAGGATAAAAGTCGCGAAAGCGTTCATGACGCCGTTCTCCTGTGTCAGATAGACCTTCGGGACCCGCTTCAGGCCCAGACGGCGGGAATAGTCCTCAACGACCTCATAGATCTCCGGGAAATTCTTCTCTGTGATACGGATGGCGTTGGCGCGGTACTGCGCATAGTACAGATAGACGGCAAACATGAGAATGAGCGGCAATCCGATAAGGACGATCAGGATCTCGATATGGGCCGACGCTTCCGCCGGGATACCCAGGATCAGCTGGTTGATCATGGCACCGCTCTTGCCTGTCAGAGGACCGACATCGAAGAACGCAAGGAAGGATCCGATCAGTGCGATAGAGACGACCAGCAGATTAAAGATCACCATCGCTATATAGATCGGCATCTCCGCCTTATGGCGGAAAGAACGGATCTGCTGTTCGGTAAACGGCGGAAGAGGCCCGTCCTTCTTCACTGCACCCTGGGGCACGAAGGCCTGCGGCGGCGTCATCGGGATCTGCGGCTGAAACACCGGCTGTGCCGGAATTCCGCTGTTAGAGTTAAGGTTCATCCCTTCTTCGGGGTTCGAATTAAAACCATCCATCTTCTTTTTCCTCGATTTCTTCTTACCAAACGGATCATGCGGACTGAACATACACATCCGACCCATACCCTAATATGATATACTGATTAAGTGCTTCTGGCAAATAGACTGCAGGCACCTGAACTTATACACAACAAAGAGGTAATCCATCATGAGTCAGTTCTCCGTCACGAAGAAAGTCGGCAACTCCGTCCGGGCCGGTAAGCTCATCTGCGCCATCGCCCTGATCATCCTCGCTCTTGTCATCGCATTCGGAATGCTGCCACAGCATACGAAATACTATCTCGCCAGAAAGAACGTATTCGCCACTCCGACAGATGAATATAAGAAAGAGCAGTTCTACCGTGGTAAGACCTACTCGCTCTACGACTGGTTTGCCGAGAATTCCGAGGGGAAGTTCTATCTGGCACCCGTGCAGGACGGAGACGGAGAAGATGCCTACCTCATCGTCTATATTCCGAATAAATATGAAGAGAAAGCCGCACGGATCATCGAGCAGACCTGGGACTATCTCGAATCCGGTGATGATTCCATCCTGAAGGAAAGCATCAACTGCAACGGCTATATCGACGAGATCAATCCGAAGACCATGGTGTACCTCAACCAGTATTTCGACGCTGCCGGTGCTCCGGCCAGTGTGAGAAACCAGGTCGCCGATAAGATGTTCGTCATGTATCCTCTGCAGAAGGCACTCTTAAGCGAATCAAGCCTGTATATGCTGCTCGTGCTGGTCTGCCTCGTCTCCGCAGTTGGTTTTCTACTGTCCATGTTCAGCAAGAAGCACATCAAGAAGATGGACAGCCGGCTCGCCCGCGAGTCGATGACGTCGAAGGATCTCGACGAAGAATTCCGCATGCCTCTTATGCAGTTCGGGAATATCTATATGAGCGACAAGCATGTTATGGCGGTAGCCATGAGCCCGCAGATCCTCACGATCCGTGACGTCGTCTGGATGTATCCGAACAAGGTCAATTCGGTGAACAGCAAACCGGTCTACCAGGCCGTGTTCCTGACGCGTAACCACGAGTGCATCCGCTTCCCCGTCAAGGACGAGACTCAGGCCGAAGCGCTCTGCCGGGCCGTGCATGAGAAACAGCCGCGCGCGCTCTACGGCTACGTGATCGAGAATTCCCAGATGTACTACAGTAACTTCAACGGGCTTGTGGACCTGGTGTATAATCAGGGCGAAGAAGCGCCGGCCGTTGATGGGGAAACACCGGTGCAAGCCACAGCTGAAGAAGTACTTTCGCCGGTCTTGGGTCCGGAGACTCCGGCACAAGACGCCCCGGCAGCAGAAAATAAGGAGGATCAGCTATGAAAGACGGGTTTTTACGAGTAGGTGCCGTGACACCGAAACTGCGTGTCGCCGATATCGATTACAATGCAAGTGAGATCATCTCCTGCGTCAACCGCGCGGATAAGGACTGCGCCCTTCTGGTCTTCCCGGAGCTCTGTGTTACAGGCAGCACCTGCGGCGACCTTTTCCTGCAGGAATCCTTCGTGGACAAGGCCTGGGAGGCCCTCTACCGCATCGCGGAAGAGACCGCAGATGCAAATGTGACCTTCATCATCGGCCTTCCCGCCTATATCGAAGGAAAACTCCTGAATCTGGCCGTTGTCCTTCATCAGGGACTGGTCCTCGGCTGTAACGTGAAGCTCACACTGAATAAAGAAGAGACCCGCTACTTCTCTCCTTACGAAGTAAACGGTACGTTCTTCGATGAATACTTCGACGACGAGATCACCTTCGGACAGCCTCTTTACTTCTGCGAGAACGACCTTTACTCCTTCGGCGTATTCTTCGACGAAGATCTGGCAGCACCGATCTCCGATGATGTGGATGCCGCCCTCTCGGGCTGCCACATCATGGCAGTCCTCTCTGCCCGTCCGTACATGGTCGGCTCTACCGACAAGGTCACGTCCCTTCTTTCGGCCCAGAGCCGGAAGCTCCACGCCGCATATATCTACGCGAACGCCGGCGTCGGCGAATCGACGACCGACCTGGTCTTCGCCGGTACCGACTTCATCTACGAGAACGGACGCGAACTTACGAGGTCCAGTGCTTTTGCCAATGGAGCCATCTATACCGACATCGACCTGAAGCTTCTTTCCGGCGAGCGCATCCGTGACGACGCCTGGAGAACGGACTTCGCCAACTCTTCAGCCGATTCGGACTTCGACTTCATAAGCTTCGAGCAGGAGCTTCCCGAGAAGCTCGACCTCATCCGCCCCGTCGCGAAGAACCCGTTCCTGCCGGCCGATCCTTCCGAGATCCGCCCGAGATGCGAGCAGATCCTTACGATCCAGGCTCAGTCCCTCGTGACCCGCATGACACATATCAACTGTAAGAAAGTCATTCTCGGTCTTTCCGGCGGTCTGGATTCCACCCTTGCCTTCCTCGTCTGCACCCGTGCCTTCGACATCATGGGACTTCCGAAGAGCGATATCCACGCCGTCACGATGCCCTGCTTCGGCACGACGGCCCGAACGAAGAATAACTCCCACGAACTCGCGAAGGCATATGGCGCCACCATCGATGAGATCTCCATTAAGGACAGCGTCATCCAGCACTTCAAGGACATCGGACACGACATCGACAACCACAACGTCGCATTTGAAAATGCGCAGGCCAGAGAGCGTACGCAGCTCCTGATGGACCTCGGAAACGATGAAGGTTCGTTCGTCGTCGGTACCGG